>CAZUTK010000009.1:0-60704 GCA_964623265.1 uncultured bacterium
TGACCTACGATTCGAGCCTCTTCGCTTTGTTGCTTTACGGCAACACCTGGAAGATCGAATCCATCGCGCCGGTAACGGTGAACGCCGGAACGGTCTGGCGCGCTGCGGTGGCGACCACGGACGTGGGCGAGATTCAGGCTTTCGGCGTGGGAGACGGCAATCACGAATTGTTTTACGTGTTCAACGGCACTCAACAGCAGACCGCGACTCAGTGGAACACCACCTATCAGAATGTGGCGGCGTTGAACAACTGGGCGTTGATCCAGATGCCCATCGGCAGGGACTGGAAAATCCGCTACAACGAGTATCCCGTCATAGACCGGCTGTTTTACGTCAACGATATAGACGCCCCGATGGGGACTTCCACCTCCTTCTTCGACGAAATTCACGACATCACCGAAGACCTGCCCAACATTCCGCAGGTATACATCACGGCGCAGGGGGATTCTTCGGCGCTTCAGCCTTTCTACCAGTTCACCAGCCTGGTGATTGATCCGGACAGTCCGAATCACACCTATTTCTGGGATTTCGGCGATTCCACCTTCTCGGATCAACCCAATCCCAGCCATACGTATGCGTCACGGGGTTATCGCACGGTGTCGCTGATCGTTATGGACGACGACAGCTTGTTCGGCGACGCCGCAGTCCATCTGTACCCTCCGCCGGGCGTCCCTCTGCCGGAATTCACGTTAAACGCCGCCGGCGACGTCATGCTGGCGCGCCGCTATGAGGAAGCGGGGGGGATCATCCCCACCTACGGCGTGAATTACATCTTTGAAAAGACGCGCGCTATGTTCGGTCAGGCGGCGGATATCAGCATGGTGAACCTCGAATGTCCGCTCACGAATCAAGGTTATCCGCATCCCACGAAGGATTACGTCTTTCGCGGCAGTCCCGCCAATGTCAGCGGATTGATTTTTGCTGGGTACGATTACGTCGCTCTGGGCAACAACCACACGACGGACTATATGGAACCTGGATTAGCGCAGACCATCGCGGTGTTGGATTCCGCCGGTCTGCTCTTTTCGGGATCCGGCTTGAATGAATACTGGGCGACCCGCCCGGCGTTTTTCACCGTGGATGGCATCCGCGTGGCAGTGCTCTCGTATTGCAATCGGGACGGTCGCGAAGACTTTTTGCCGCCATTTCTGGAAGCCGGCTACAACAAAGCCGGTTTCGCTATGTTCGACGAGCCCACTTTGGCGGCGACGATTCCGGCTGTGGATTCGCTGGCGGACCTAGTGATTGTGCAGGTTCACGCGGGCACGGAATACGATCCTTCCCCCCTGCTTGCCGGCTTGCCGCCTCTTGCCGCCCAGCTCCCCCGCGAAGAATTCATCCGCTATGACTTCGCGGATGTGGATTCCGTTGACCGCATCTTGAAGAAGCGCGCCGTCGAGCTCGGAGCGGATCTGGTGCTCTGCCACCATCCGCATGTCATCCAGGGTTTCGAAGTGTACCAGAACAAGCTCATCGCGCACAGCTTCGGCAACTTCGCCTTCGATCAGAATTACTGGGAGACCTATCTGTCTTTCATCCTATACACTCACGGTTCGTTGGACGGATTCAACGATTTCACTTTCCGCCCCGTCTATATTGACGATTACATCCCCACGCCAGCGACGGGGGAACTGGCGGAAGCCATTATGCGCAAGCTGGCGTCTTATTCCCGCGAACTGGGGACGGCGGTTTCTTACGATTCCGCGGCGGGTCTGGGGAAAATCGCTCTCTCCCCGGCGCAGGTGCAGGAAAGCCATCGCGACATCTCCGCCACCGTGGCTTTCCGACAGGAAGGAAATTATTATATCTCCGAACCGCTGCGTCTGGAGGATCCGGGGTTCTTGAGCGCCATCGTCTCGATTTCCGGCATTCCCGGTGGAGCGCAGCTGCGAGCTTCCCTGGGGCGGGAGATTCTCTATATGGGCGGCTTCGAATTCGAAGGGGGATGGCTCTGGAACCATACCTCTCCAGACGTCTTTATGGAGCCGATGTATCCTCATTCGGGGACTTACTGCCTGGGAGTGCGACGCAGCAGCGGAAATCCGCCGCTCTGGGGGGATCTTGAGGATCGCATCCCGGTCAGCACCAGCCGGCGCTACACTCTGGACGGTTATATGGCTGGGATCAACGCGAAGAACGCGCGTTTTGGAGCCGCTTTTTACTGGAGCCGCTCCGCTTCCGGCACGTTCATTGATGAACAGACGGTGAATCAGCAGACGGGCACTTTTCCCTGGACGCGTGAATACGTCAATCTCACCACGCCCAACAACGGGTATTTCATCAATATCCTCTGCCGCAACGAAGCGCCGACCACGGGAACCGGAACCGCCAAATTCGACGATCTGAAATTGATCGAGTGGACCACCAACTGGGCGACGATCTCGACCGGATTCACCGCCGTGGATTATCCCAGCGAGACGACGTTCATCCAGTTGAGATCGAATCAGGCGGTCGCCAATGCCGTCATCACCTACCGCATGACCACCCGGGAGATTCTGCCTGCTGGGGTGTCCGTTTTCGGAAACCGCAACGGGCGAAACTTTGAAAGATGATGCGGCTCCGGTGCATGAGCGGAAATTTCACCGAATTTCGACGCTCCTCTTGACATTCGCAGAATTTAATGTTATATTGAGACGATAGAATCCGTAAAATGCGACAAAATGTAAGGAGATGCAATGAAACGCTTGCTCGCGGTTTTATCCGCTGTCGTCTTTCTGCTATGTAGCGGGACCTCTCTGCCGGCGCAGGATGGACCCTATTTGCTGGTGCGCGTGACCGTCACACCGGAAGTCAAGTTGATCCCTCTACTGGAATTAGGATTGGATATCACTGGAGGGGTCAAGGATCAGTATTTGGAAGTCGTCTGCCATCCGGCGGAACTGGCGCAGATCCGCGCGCTGGGCTATACCGCCGATGTGCTGATTGAGGATATGGAAAGGTATTACGCGGAACAAGCCCCCGTCAGCGATGATATGGGAGGGTTCCACACCTATTCCGAAACCGTGCAGTTGCTCAATGCTGCGCATAACCTCTATCCCAATATCACCACAGCTCCGTTCTCGATCGGGCAGACGATCGAAGGGCGCGAGATGTGGGCGATCAAAATCTCCGACAATCCGAATCTGGACGAAGATGAACCGGAGATTTTCTTCAACGGTCTGATTCACGCGCGGGAACCGATCGGACTGGAAATCTGCCTGGCTCTGATTGACACGCTCTTGCACGGTTACGGGGTGAATCCGCAGATGACCTACTTTGTCAACGAGCGGGAAATCTTCTTCCTGCCGATTTTCAATGTGGATGGTTACGTTTACAATGAGACCACCAATCCGACCGGCGGCGGGATGTGGCGTAAAAACCGTCGTTTGAACGCCGGAGGCTCATACGGAGTGGATCTGAACCGCAACTTCGGGTTCAACTGGGGTTACAACAACGTGGGTTCTTCACCTACCCCCAGCTCTGAAACCTATCGCGGGACCGGTCCCTTCTCGGAACCGGAGACGGAAAACGTGCGGCAATTCTGCAACGACCACTATTTTGCCATTGTGTTGAATTTTCACTCCTACTCGAATTTAATGCTGTATTCGTGGTCAATCCCCGCTGCGCCGTGGGGTTATACACCGGACAACGCGACCTTCTACTCGATGTCCCAGACGATGAACGCCTGGAACGGCTACGAGTTCGGCACCGCCTGGGAGATCCTCTATGAAGTCAACGGAGATGCCAACGACTGGATGTACGGCGAGCAGATTGAAAAGCCGAAGTCGCTCGCCTGGGTGTTCGAAGTCCATCCCAGCAGCTTCTGGCCCTACAGTCAGATTCAGTATCTGATCAATCAGAATATGCAGCCCTGTTTTTACCTGATTGACCAGGCGGCGAACTACATGCCGACTCCGGTGAACCTCTCCTACGTCGGCGGGGTGATTGACGACCAGATCGGCGGCAACGGCAACGGCGGTCTGGATCCCGGGGAAACCGCTCAGTTTACCCCGACTCTGCGCAACGGCGGTTGGGTGACTGGAACCGGCATCTCCGCCACACTGGTCAGCCCGGATCCTTACATCACGATTACAACGAATACGGCGACCTATCCGAACCTGGATCCTCGGGCTTCCACACCGTCCAGCACACCCTACACCATTGTGGTTTCCAGCGGCTGTCCGCTGGAGCACACGGCGCAATTCGGGTTGATTTGGACCTGCAATCAGGGCTATTCGGATACGGCTTCCTTCTCGTTGGTCGTCGGCGATCCGATGTATCAACCGATGGGACCGGATGCCTACGGATATATGGCATATGACATCTACGATCAAAATGGTCCGGAGTTCAATTGGATCGAAGTGGATCCCGTCGTCGGAGGCCCCGGTTCGCTGATCAATTTCACTCAGGATGATCAGACCGTGCAGTTGACTTTGCCCTTCACCTTCCGTTACTATGGACAGAATTACACACAGATTTCGGTCTGCACCAACGGCTGGATCGCGATGGGCGTCACCACTAGCACGGATTACTCTAATTCCGCCATCCCCAACTCTGACGGACCGCCCGCGATGATCGCGCCTTTCTGGGAAGACCTGTCACCGCAACAAGCGGGTCGGGTGGCTTACCACTACAACGCGGCGCAGCATTACTTCGTCGTGGAATACGACAGCGTGCGGGAATACTCGCCGACCACTGCGCGGGAAACCTTCGAAGTTGTGCTGTATGATCCGGCGCATTATCCGACTTTGAGCGGCGACGGTCAAATCCTCTTCCAGTATAACCAGACGACGGATCTGACGTCGAACACCGTGGGCATCGAAAATCAGACGCAGACGATCGGGCTGCAATGTCTGTATAACGGCGATTTGAACAATCATATGGCGTCTTTGCAGCCGGGTCTGGCGATTCTCTTCTCGACGCCCACCAGCGCAGCGAATCTTGATATCACTCTGACGCCCGTCAATCCTCCGATTCAAATTCCCGCGACGGGCGGAAGCTTCAACTTCAACGCTTCGGTGGCGAACAACGGGACGAGTCCGGCGACGTTCGATGTCTGGATTATGACGCAGCTCCCCAGCGGCACATGGTACGGTCCGGTGTTGGGACCGGTGAATTTGACGTTGTCAGGCGGCGTCTCCATCACCCGTCTACGCACTCAGGCGGTGCCGGCCTCAGCCCCCGCCGGAACGTACGTATATCGCGGATATGTGGGCACCTATTCGTCGGTGAAAGTTGACAGCAGCAGCTTCAACTTTACGAAGTCGGCGACGGGCGTGGGCGCGACCTTCAGTGAATGGAGCAACAGCGGCGAATCATTCGCTTCCTGGTTCACAGAAGATGAAGATGCTCTTCCGGATCAGGTGATACTGTCGCAGAATTATCCCAATCCCTTCAACCCACTTACAACCATCCGCTATGGTCTGCCTCAAGCCGCGTTTGTTAGCCTGAAGATCTACGATCTGCAGGGCAGAGAAGTAGCGGTGCTGAGCGACGGCAATCAGCCTGCGGGCATGCATCAAGTCACTTGGAATGCTCAGGATCTGGCTTCCGGAGTGTACCTGTATGTCTTGCGCGCCGGGGAATATACCGCGGCGAACAAATGCCTGCTGATTAAGTAGATTTGAGGACAATCCATCCATAAACGAACAAGCGGGAGATGAACTTCCGCTTGTTCGTTTTCTGATTTCAAAACTTTCGATCGGAGATGATTATGCTGAAGATGAAAGAAGTTGTCGGTGCTTCGCCGTTGGGGTATTCGGAAGCGGTGCGAACCGCGGTCGAGAAGTTGCTGGAAGCCGGAGAGAAAGTGCATTTCTTTCAGGTGATGGAACAGCGAGGCGCCGTGCGCGATGGGAAATTCAAGGAATTTCAAGTCATCGTAAAAGTAGCTGTGGAAGGCTGATTCTGCACAGATCCTGGTTTGCTCATAACCATAGATTTCCCCGAAGCGCTTCTGCTTGGCATATCGCAATTCGATGCACCAAATAATCCTTGCAAACTCCTGAGAGGTTTCGTATATTTCTTCTGATGCGAGAATTTACGGTTATAAGAATAGATCCGCCTAATGAGGCGTATCGGGAAGCGGCGGAGCTGGTCCGAAAGCTGCAATCGGCGGGTTTCGAAGCGTATTTCGTCGGCGGATGCGTGCGAGATCTGCTGCTGAAGCTGGCTCCGGAAGATTTTGACATCGCCGCAAGCGCGAAGCCGGAAGATGTCCTGAGCCTTTTTCCGCAGGCGCACGGTGCCGGCAAGCGATTCGGCGTGAGTATCGTGCCGGTTTCGACCGGCGAAGTGGAAATCGCCGCATTTCGACAGGACGGGCCGTATTTCGATCATCGCCGCCCCGCCTGGGTTCAATATGCCGGCATCGAAGAGGACGCCTGGCGGCGGGACTTCAGCATCAATGCGCTTTACTACAATCCTGTCAGCGCTCAGGTCGTGGATCTCGTCTCAGGGCTGCCGGATCTGGAGCAGCGCATCTTGCGGGTGATCGGCGATCCCTTCGAGCGTCTGGATGAAGACTGGCTGCGTCTATTGCGGGCGGTGCGCTTTGCGGCGCGGTTCAATCTCGAATTCGAATTCGTCACCTGGGATGCTGTGCGCGCATTGGCGCCGTTGGTCGTGGGGGTCAGCATGGAGCGGCGCACCGAGGAAGTGCGCAGGATGTTGATGGGTCCCAATCCCGTCAAAGCGATCGGTTTGCTCTACACCAGCGGCCTCTGGAAAGCGCTCTGGGGAGATCTGCCGTTCACGCAGAAGCGCTTGATCAAGATCATGGATGCCTTTGATAAGGACGTGAACCGCAGCTTTATCTGGCGGGATTTCTTAGGGGATTTATCCACCGAATGGGCGCAGAAAGCGGCTGAAAATTTAACCCTGACGCGCGAGGAAAAGCGTTCGATCGGATTGTGATAGCGCCGGCGAGGATGCTGATGAAGAAAGAGGAAGCACTTTGGGATGCCTTGATACAAGCTGCTCAGACGGCTCGTCTGAATGCCTGCGCGCCGTATTCGACATTCAAAGTCGGAGCCGCTCTGGAAACCGCGGATGGGCGAGTCTTTACAGGATCGAATGTGGAGTCTTCATCTTATGGGCTCTCGATTTGCGCGGAACGCGTGGCGTTATTTAAGGCGCTTTCAGAAGGGTTTCGATCCTTCCGGCGACTGGTCGTTGTAACCGAAAGCGATCCGCCCGCGCCGCCCTGCGGAGCCTGCCGGCAGTTGTTGTGGGATTACGCGCGGGGGATTGAAATCCTGCTAACAGGCGGGATCGGGAAGACTGTTCAAATGAAACTGGAGGATCTTCTGCCGATGCCGTTTGGTTCAGAACATTTTTAGAAACATTCACGATACTGTAAAACGGGTGTACGAATCATTAAAGGAGAAATACGAATGTCAACAAAAGAATTGCAGGAACGCATCGTGGCGAATATGAAAAGCTGGCAGAGGATTGAGAACGCCTCGGCGGCAAGCACGGGAAAGGTCATGGAAAAAACGGATCATCCCATCATCCGTCTGGTGATGGAGATCATTCAGCGGGATTCGATGCTGCATCACCGCGTTCAAGAAATGGTGGTGGAAACCTTGGAGAGGAAAGCCGTGTCCTTGACACCGGAACAACTCGCGGAAGCCTGGGGATTGATCGAAGAGCACATTGAACTGGAAAAAAAGACGATTCAGCATGCAACAGAAGCCCTGGATGCGTTGAAAGGCAAGAAGATGGTGGTGCAGGAATACCTGATTCACTACCTTCTGCAAGACGAAACCAAACACAACAAACTGCTGGACAGTCTGGCGATGATCAAGAAGGGGATGTATCCATACGGGTAAACCCATCGAAGAAGATCGGAGGACGGGGCGGAATCTTCCCGCCCCGTTTCATTTTCCCCTTAGGCGCCGTCGAGGAAGAAGCTCAAATTTCGCACCTCTGGTCAGGTGTAGCCCTTGGATCATTTTGCATTTTCAATCGTAAGTAAAATTGGGACAGTTGGAATTCATCAGGGATCAATATTATGGAACAAAAGCCGCAATTCAAGACGAATCTGCAGAGCATTCCCAAACCCGAAGCCGAAACAGCGGGTTATGAAGAAGGTGTCAGCAGTAAGCGGACAGACAGCGGGATTGACTTCCGCTTGAAGCCCGAGGAGCTGGAAAGCTACCTCAACCGGTACGTGGTGGATCAACCCGAAGCCGTTGCGGTGCTGGCGACGAAGATCTGCACCCACTTCAACCGGATGCGGTTGGAGATGGAGGAGGCTTATCCCGAAGACTCCGTGCTGGGCAACATCAAGTCGAATATCTTGATGATCGGTCCCACCGGTGTGGGGAAGACTTTTATTGTGAAGCTGATCGCGCATCGCATCGGCGTACCCTTCGTCAAAGGCGACGCCACCAAATTCAGCGAGACCGGTTATGTCGGCGGCGACGTCGAAGATCTCGTGCGCGAACTTGTGCGCGAAGCGGACGGTGACATCAAGCTGGCGGAGTACGGTATCATCTACATAGATGAGATTGACAAGATCGCCGCGGCGCCGGGCGGATGGGGACCGGACGTCAGCCGCACGGGTGTTCAGCGCAATCTGCTCAAGTTGATGGAAGAGACAGAAGTGGATATGAAGGTGCCGCACGACTTAGCCAGTCAGATGGAAGCCGTGATGCAGGCTCAGAAGACCGGCAAGGCGGAGCGCAAGAAAGTCAACACCCGGAATATCCTCTTCGTGGTGTCCGGCGCCTTCGACGGCATTGCGGACCTGATCCGCAAGCGGTTGGCGCAGAGGTCCATCGGATTCAAAGGCAGTCCCGATTCAGCGGGTCAAACGGAAACCGATCTTTTGCGTCAAGTGACCAGCCGGGATCTGATTCAATACGGGTTCGAATCGGAATTCATCGGCAGGCTGCCGGTGGTCGTGGTATTGAACGATTTGACGGAAGAAAGTCTCTATAGCATTCTCGCTAACCCTAACAGCGCGGTCATCAAGGCGAAGAAGCGGGAATTCCGCGCTTACGGCATTCATTTGGAATTCGAGGATGATGCCTTGCGCTTGCTCGCCAAGCAAGCGGCTCAGGAAAAGACCGGAGCCCGCGGGATACTCTCCGCGGTGGAACGCGTTCTGGTAAATTTCGAAAAGCGATTGCCCACGTTGGGAGTGAAGCAGTTGCGGGTGACGAAGCGGTTAATCGAGCATCCGGAAGAGGTGATGCGGGAAATCATCTTCGAGCATGTGCTGGATGAATTCGCCGCAGAGTTCGAGGAGAATTCCGGGGTCGTGCTGAGGTTTCATCCTGATGCGCGCCGAAAGCTCGAAGTGGATTTTGCGGACCATCCTGAGGCTATCGCCGACGTCTTGCGTCAAAAATTGAAGGATTACATTTACGGTGTGAAACTGCTGGGGGTGTCAGAATTCGAGATTACGGCTCAAATTCTGGATGAACCGACGAAGATTTTGGATCAGTTGATCAAAGAAGCCTACGAGAAGAGGAAACGGTCTGACGAAGCCACGCAGATGGAAGCGCAAAACCCTGAATCCGAATCGCAGGCTTAGCGTGGCGGATTCCGGGAGGGTTTCGCCGTAGAAGATTTATTCCCCCGTGTAAACGTATACAGCAGAATTCCCGCCGCCACGGCGAGATTCAGAGATTCGGCTCGGCCGCATCCCGGAATCAACACCGAACCGACGCAATGATTCATTATCTCGGCGGAAACGCCGAGTTTTTCATGTCCGAGAATCAAGCCGCGGCGACCCAGAGCCGGCAGGTCGTGCGGGAACATTTCCCCCCGCAGTGATGCGGAGTAGAAGAGTCGCCCCTCCTCTTTTTCCAGAAACTTCCCCAGATTATCCGGCGACTGAATTTTCACGCGAAAGATGGATCCCGCCGTCCCCCGCACCACCTTGGGGTTGAAAGGATCCACGGAACCGGCGCCGAGGATGACGTGTCGGATGCCGAACCAATCGGCGGTGCGCAGGATCGTACCCAGGTTTCCAGGATCGGAGACTCGCTCCAGCACGAGTATGACGTCATCCGGCAGCGGTTGGGAAATCGTGTCACGCACTTCCGGCAGCTTCGCAATCCCGATGATCCCTTGGCTGGTTTCTGCATCGGAAATGCGGCTCAGATCGTTCGCGGATCCGCATTTATGTGATGTTTCGGATAAATCCAACAACTTCTCGATTTTACGTCCAGCGCTGCTCCGCGCGTATTCCTGCGTGAGTAGGACTTCCTTCAGATTCCACCCTTCCCGCAGCGCTTCCTGCACGAGCAACGGTCCCTCGACGAGAAAGAGACCCGATTCTCTGCGCCCTTTTGTCTGGCGCAGGCTCCGGTAGAGCTTTATTTTATTTTTGCTCAGCGGCATTTACGCTTCCTCGCTGCGTTGACCGAGGATCAGGGCGAAAATCAGAAGAGCCGCGCCCGGATAAAGCCAGGTGCTGGGCTGTTCGCGAAAGAAAAACCAAGCCATAATCGTGGCGCCGATGGGTTCTACAATAATGCTCGAATTGACGGTGAACGCCTTCAAGTAGCGCAGCGCCCAATTGAACAGCCCATGGCCGATAATCGTCGGAATCAGCGCCAGCATAAGGCACCAGAAGTAAGCGTTGGCGGATAAGGACAGGATTGGCGCGCGCGCCGACAGGCAGACCGGCAGAAGCACCAGGGCGGCGATGCCGTAGACGATGGTGATATAGGGAATCAGCGCGATTTTTTTGCGCACGCTGCGCCCCGCAAGGAGGTAAAAAGCCGCCATCACCGCCCCCAGCAGAGCCAGCAGGTCGCCGAACAAATATTCCGATCTCAGTTGAAGATCGCCGATGTTGATGAGTGCGGATCCGGCAAGCGTCAAACCCAGCGCCCAGATCACCCAGCGGTTGAGCTTTTCCTGCAAAAGGAAGTGCCCCAGCACAGCGACCAGAATCGGCTGCGTGATGATGAGAAAGGAAGCGGACGCCACCGTGGTCTTGGTTACGGATGTCACCCACAGCACCATATGCGCGCCGAGGAACACGCCCGCCGCAATTACTCGACCCCTCTCCGGATTGGACAAATTATTCCAGGCGGTATGCATTCCGGCAACAGCGAAAGGAAAGAGAACGACGGCGGCGATCGCAAGCCGAAGGAAGGAGATGGAGAGGCTGTCCGCATCCGCGAAGCGGATGAAGATCGCCGGAAAAGAAAAAGCGATGACCGCTACGGCTAAACCCAGCCTGGGGGAAAACGGGGGCGTGGTCATCGAAGGATCTCTTCTAAAGACTGAATATAACGCCGGATGGTGGTTTCCCAGGTGTGAGTTTCCGCCCAGGCTCGTGCTTTGCTGCTCATCGTCCGTCGCAATTCCTCATCTTCGATCAATTTCTCGATTCGTTGCGAAATTTCTTCTGAATCTTCCGGGTTCACGAGAAAACCGGTCTCGCCGTCCTGAATTACCTCCGGAATGCCGCCGGTGTTCCCTCCGATGGCGGGGACGCCGCAGACGCCGGCTTCCAGAAAGACGATGCCGAACCCTTCCCCTTGCAGTCTGCTGGAAGGCAGGACAAACAAGTCGCAGGAGCGCAGCAGGCTCGCCACCGCCGGGTGATCCACGTTGCCGAGAAAAGCAACATAAGGCTGTACATCAAGTCGTTGTACCAGAGCCCGCAACTCCATCTCAAGGGGACCTGCGCCGGCGATGAGATAAGCGACCTTTTTCCCCCGCCGGATCAAGGATGCGACGGCTTGAAGCGCGGTTGCGTGGTTCTTGCTGCGGGTGAGCGCGGCGATGGTGCAGATGACGAAGCGATTTTCGAGTTCGATGCCGCTTTTCGAAGACCAGTATGATCGGGTGCGAACACCAGGCTGAAAAAGGGTGATGTCCACGCCGTTGGGAATTACCACGGGATCCCGAATTCCCGGCGCCAGTTCCATCGCCAATCCGGCGATGTACCTGCTGACGCTGAAGACTCTGGCGGCTCTTTTCAGCGTGCGACGCCCCTGCCATACGTAGAAATTCCTGCCGGAAGATCCTCGAATTAAACGCCAGACATCGGATCCATGGGTTCCGACCACGTAAGGGATGCCGAACCGTTCCGCCAGAAACTGGACGAACAGGCCATAGGGATGCAAAGAGGCGAGGAAGATGAGATCGGGTCGGTTCCGCTTCAACTCCTGCATAAGGGGTTTGCAAATTGCCAATCTTCGCATTTTGCCGAAAAAACTTGATTCGTGGAAGCGGATTACTTCGAAAGAATCGGATGAGGCTTCCGTCTCGAGTCCTGGCGTTAAAACGCGCACTTCAAAGCCCGCTGCCGCCAGACCCCGGCAGATTTCCTGTGAATAAATGGCTATCCCCCCGCTCTGAGAGGGAAAATTATGAGTGATAAAGAGAACTTTATGCATCGTGATCATCCCTCTCTTGCGAGAAGAATGAGATGAGCTTCGCCTTGATCTTGTTGTGCGCGTATTCATAGGCTTCGACGCGAAGCAGCCGCAGCGCAAGAACGTAGAGGGCTGTTCCCGCCGCCGCGAAGAGCACCAATCCCGATAGCCGCGTAAGGAAACCGACGAGAATATGAGCCTCTTCTAAAATACTCCAACCCGTCTTCATCAGCCAGCCGATGGGGACCACGAGCGCAGAGGCAAGGAAAGCGATCTTCAAATTGCTTCTCGTATGCGCCGGAGTCAAATGCCGCGAAAAAAAGAGATAGACCAGAATCATATTCGTTGTATAGCCGATGCCCGTGGCGAGAGCCAGCCCGGTGATGCCCATCGGTCGGATGAGGATGAAATCGAACAGGATCATAATCGCAACGGAGAGGATCGTCGCCAGCATAGGGCGCTTTGTATCCTTGTAAGCGTGCAGCCCCCGGACGATGACGACGACGAATGCCTGCGCAATATAAGCGACCGTATAATAGACCAACAGCCGCGCAGTTGCCAAGGAATCCTGAGCTGTAAAGGCGCCGCGTTCCAAGAGGATTCGAACCGTCGGCAGCGCCAGTGAGATCATGACGGCGCCGGTCATAAACAGGAAGAGGATCACCGCCTGCAGCGACAGCGAGAAATGGTGAGCCAGTTTTTCCTTCTGTTCCTTCGCCGCCAGTTCGGAGAAAATGGGGAAGACCGCGACCCCGAATGTCCCCAACCAGATGTCGGATGAAGTGCGGATCAATCTGAGCGCGTAGCCCTGTGCCGATAGCGCTCCCGCCGGCAGACCGCTCGCCAGAGAACGATCAATGAATAGCTGAATCTGTTCTGTGAACACTGAGACAAAAAGAGGTGTCAATAATACCGCATAAAGGCGCACGCCCGGATCCCCCCTTCCCCAGCGCGGTGACAGGATTTTTCGGCGCTGCGGGATGCCGGCAGCTTGCAGAAGGAAAAACGCCAGAAATCCGAGGGAAAAGCCCGCCGCCAGAGAAAGGACGCCGTATTGCGCAGCGAAAAAAATCATCGCTAAAATGGCGCCGACATTCATCAGGAGAGGGGCGAAGGAGATCATCGTGTAGCGGAAAAAGCACATGTAAATGCCTGAATAATATCGGTGTAGGATGAAACCGACGCCCCCAACGGCGAACCAGCGGATCAACGTGCCGGCTAAATGGACTTGATCCGGCTGAAATCCGGGCGCGATCCACTGGATGATCTGTTTCGAACCGATGAAAACCAGCGCGCAAATCCCGATCGAAATGAGGTTGAGGCGTGTGGTGATATAACGCAGGGATTGAACCGCGGCGGTTTCACCGCTTTCTTGGCGGCGTTGAAAGAAGGTCGGAATGATCGGCGTGAGGAACTGTTCCGCGAAAAACTGCCGCATGCTGGTGACGACAGTGAACGCCAGATTAAAAGCGTCCATCGCCGCGCTGGATCCGAACAAGGCGGCGGTCAGAACTTCGCGTCCCACCCCCAGAATGCGGTTCAACATCCGTCCCGACATCAACAGGGAGACGCCGCGCAGGAGCGACTGAGGCGGACGAGAGCTCATATCGTGGCGAATTCGCGGGAATATAGTTGATCCTGGATCGCCAGCAAGAGAACCATAAAGATATTCTGGTTTAGATAAAGGTGCGGTATCATGAAATCCACTTCGAACAGGATATGTGCGAATTCACCGAACATCAAAGAAGTAATGGCGATCAGGACGGCTTTGTCGGCTCGGTCGAGCGACCTCCGCCACAATATGAAGCTGCGGTATCCGAAGAACAGCATAATCGCCAGCGCGACGAGCATGGCGAGCAGACCGACATCCACGCCGATTTGCAGGAAGGCGTTGTGGGCGTTCAGGCGGTCCGACCCCATCTTGATGCCGTTTTCCATGAAGGGGGCGTTCAGAAAGAACCTCTCCCGGAACCAGCCGGGTCCCATACCCAGAAACGGCGTATCCGAGATTAAATCGAAAGTCATCGCCCAGATCTTATCTCTGCCGGATAAGCCGGATTGCAGGCGAAAAATAGAACTGCCCAGGGATAAAATCTGTGGAAAGAAGAGAAGAACTGCTGCTGTTCCCAGCATGAAAGACGCGAAGAAAATCTTGCGCCAGACGGGATGCAGCAGTGCGGCGAATAGAATTCCCGCGAAGACTCCGACCAGCACGCTGCGGGACATATTCAGCCCGGCTTCGAGAAAGAGAATGAGCGCACAGCCGATGAGGAGAGACAACTTCCGGAAAGACTTCGGAGAATATAGGATCAACACCGCTGCCAGCGGCAGACCCACCATGGGATACAGAGCCCAGGAATTCGCATTGTGATTCAGGACGACGGGTCGCATCAAGCCGTATGCAAAACCGGACAGAGTCAGCGAAGGCATCCCGCGGCTGAAAGCGATGAAAAAGCCGATGCATCCCACAGTCGTTCCGAGGATGATCGCGATCAAGATGCGGGTCAAATCCTGGTTCATCAAAAGTTGAGAAGTCAGCCAGTAAATCCCAATCAGCGCGAGCAGTTGCGCGAGGGAAAGGAGAGCGTTTTCATGGATGGGATGGGTGAAAAGGGAGGCGGTGAACAGAATCGCGTAGAGGATTAGAAAGAAGAGGTAAGGAGTCTTGCTGCAACGCTTCAGCCAGCTTCCGGTGGCACCTGTGATGACCCATACCGAAAGGAACATGGTGAGCCAGACCAAAGTGACCTTGATCGTGATAATGCCGTTCAGTAATCCGGTTCCTAAAGGTGTGATCAGCGGCAACGCGAAGAAGGCGGCTTCCGGCAGAGTGGGGCGCAGGATGATGAGGATCAGTACGAATGCGGCTAAGGTGAAAAACGGCAGGAGAAACAAGGGGTTCTTCTCGAATGCGACCGCGCACAAGACCGCAAGGATGATAACCAGAAGCGCAGCGGTAAAAGATGGGTACTTAATCCGCGCCTGGAAACGGCTGGCGACCGACCTCATCATGGCGTCTTCTGTGAATCCCTATTCTTTCGTTGAAAGATTCGGCTGATACGCCGAAAATCGCTTTGCAGACTCTTTTGCGCCTCTTCGATCCATTGATATTCGCTCGTGCCACGCACAGAGTCGGCGTAATTGAAGAAATACATCGCCACGACGGCGAGGAAGAAGGCGCACAAGGAAGCGACGGCAACCAGGATGATGCGCTTGGGGCGGTATTTATATTCCGGAACCACTCCGCGATCCACAATGCGCAGAGCCGGCATACTTTTCGTCTCCTGCATGCGCGCCTGCTCGTACTGCTGCACCAGCACTTGGTGGATGGTTTCCAGCGTTAAAACCTCCCGATATCGCCGTGCGAATTCGAGGCTGATTTCGGGGGCGAGATCCAGAGGCAGCATCAAGCCCTGGTGGGCGTCGGCGGAACGAAGTTTCTTCTGCTCTTCTAATAATCCCTGCAATTCGAGTTTAGCACGTTGCAAATTGGGATGATTGGGCTGAAAGAGCTTTTCCATCACCTGGACGGCGATGCGGGCTTCCACGATCTTCTGTTCCAAAGCGATGCTCGAAGTGACGGTACCTTCCACCTGAGCTTCGATGTTCGCTACGCCGTATTTATCCTGCAGCGAGCGCATGGAATCCTCGGCGGCGAACAATTCTTCGCTGTTCTTTTTCAGGTTCTCTTCGACGAACTGCCGGCGCAGTTGCGCCCCTCGGATGTTCAGCTCCACGACGAGGTTGTTCCATTCATCCACCAGTAGATTCACCATCCTGGCGCAGTATTCCGGGTCGCGGTCCATGACATGAATTTTGAAGGCGATGACATTGACGGCACCGAAGCTCTCTTCGCTCTCGAGTTCCACTTCGATTGCGTCCTCGAAAGCTGCATACGCTTTCTCCAGCAGATCCTTCTTGTAATGTTCCTTAAGATCAATGTGTTTTTGGATGCGATCTTTAAGCGTGCGGCTCTTCAGCAGCGTCGCCATGGTGGAAGCGGAGACTTCGTTGGATCCGAAGATGTCCACGGTGACCCCTTGCAGAAATGGGATTGCGGTTCCGCCTTCGAAGGGAGGTAGTACGATCGCCGTGGATCGGTAGGTCTTGGGCATCAGCGAGCTGATGATGGCGGTCAGCAAGGCGGCGAAGAAGACCACTTTGAAGAGAAACCAGCGCCATCGCACCCAAAGTGCGATGTGGTCAGTGAAGCGTTTCGGGAGAGAGGACATAAAGGTTGAATCCGTTTGGCTTTGTGATCATAGCTATATATCTAACTTCAATGGATACAGAATGATCCGATTGATTCGCTCGAATCTTACCGGAATGCATCATAGTACGAAGTTTTTTTCAGAAAGTCAATTGATTTTGCAGTCGTGATTGCAAAATTCAATCCCAGTCAAATAATGCTTGCTTGGCGGAAAGAATTATTTTACATTATCTTTCCACAGATGGATCGGTCCGATGGAATTGTTTCAAATAGGTGAGAATCGTTCCCGCGAAGTAGTGCCGCCTCTGGCGGAGCGGCTGCGGCCGTCGTCGCTGGATGCGATTCTGGGACAGCCGCACCTGCTGGGTGAAAACGGCACATTGACGCGGGCTCTCCAGGAACACAGCCTGCCGTCCTCCATCTTCTGGGGTCCGCCGGGATCCGGGAAGACCACGTGCGCCCGCCTGCTTGCAAAGGCGCTGGGAGCGGACTTCCAGTCTTTATCGGCGGTGTTGTCCGGCGTAAAGGAGTTGAGGTCTGCGCTCGAAATTGCGAAAGCACGAAGGAGAACCGGCGAGAAGACACTGCTCTTTATTGATGAAATTCACCGCTACAACAAAGCTCAGCAGGATGCGCTCCTGCACGCCGTAGAGGAAGGGACGGTGATCTTCATCGGAGCCACGACGGAAAATCCCTCCTTCGAGGTGATCGGCCCCCTGCTTTCGCGCTGCATCGTTCTGCGATTTGATCCTTTGCCGGAGGAAGATCTTCAGAAAATCCTCACTAGGGCGCTGGATCAGGATGCTATCATCCGATCTCTTAACCTGCGGATCACCGATCCTGCCCGCGACGCTCTGCTGGCTTACGCCTCCGGAGATGCGCGCCGATTGCTGAACTCGCTGGATCTTGCCGCGCACTGGGTCAAGCCGGATGAAAACGGAATCAGGACGATCCAATTGGATGACGTGAATCAAGCGTTGCAAGGGCGGACGTATCTATATGACAATCAAGGCGATTATCACTACGACAATATCTCTGCCTTTATTAAAAGCGTACGCGCTTCGGATCCGGATGCGGCGGTCTATTATCTGGCGCGCATGCTGGAAGCGGGGGAAGATCCGCTGTTCATAGCGCGACGTCTGGTGGTGCTGGCATCCGAGGACATTGGAAACGCAGCGCCGAACGGGCTGGTGTTGGCGGCATCGGCTTTTAACGCTGTTCATCAGGTCGGAATGCCGGAGGCGCGAATCATCCTGGCGCAGGCGACCACTTATCTTGCATCCTGTCCGAAATCGAACGCAGCCTACGTGGCTTTAACGGAAGCGCAGGAAGATGTTAAAAAGTATGGACCGCAGCCGGTTCCGCTGAAACTGCGCAATCCAGTCACCGGTTTGATGAAAAAAGAGCATTACGGTGAAGGCTATCAATACGCGCATGATTTCGACGGAGGTTTTTCGGGGATGGAATGCCTGCCGGAAGCCTTGTGCGACCGCATCTACTACCGGCCCACGGAACACGGGCAGGAAAAGAG
Source organism: uncultured bacterium (assembly GCA_964623265.1). Lineage (GTDB taxonomy): Bacteria > Electryoneota > B3-LCP > B3-LCP > B3-LCP > CAZUTK01. The sequence continues at coordinate 18,071 of CAZUTK010000009.1, forward strand.
CATCAAGGAGAGACTGGAAGCCTGGTGGGAAAAAAGAAGAGCGAAAAAGTCCTGATCGGTTTTCAATCTGATTAAATCAACGCATGGACGCAGTGAAGAATCCGAGACGAGGAGTGGACGGTTGAGGCGGTTCCCCGATCATCCCGTGGCTCATGTCTGTTCTATGGGCTGCGTAGAGAATCAGCTCGACGGCGCGCGCATGGAGCGATTTTTCCAGGCGAACGGGTGGCGTCTTACCGAGAGCGCCGCGGAAGCGGACCTGGTGCTGGTGAATTCCTGCGGTTATACGGATGCGCTCGAGCGAAGCAGCCTGGACGCGCTGGAACAGTTGCAGAGATCGTTGAAACCCGGCGCGGAAATTCTGCTCGTCGGATGTCTGCCGGCGATTCATCCGGAGGTGACGGACCGCAGCGACGGGTTGAGAATCATTCCGCGGAATCTTTCGGCATTAAACCGTGTGATTAACGCGCAAATCCCGATCGAAGAAGTGGAAGCCAACACGCTGCCTCCCGACGAGGAGCATCGGGATCGCTTCCGCGCCGCTATGATCGCTTTCAAACGCACGGTGGAAACGCTGGATCGAGTCTCCCCGATTCCTCTGCCGCGCGGACTGCGCCAATTCCGCTACATCTACGATGACCGCGCCTATTATATCAAGATCAGCGTGGGCTGTCTGGGTAGATGCAGTTTCTGTGCCGTGCGCCGAGCAAAAGGAAAGCTGTTATCCCGAGATCCCGATCGAGTGCTGAAAGACTTGGACGAAGGTTTGGCGCGGGGGTATCGAGATCTGGTCTTGAGCGCTGATGAAGTCGGCAGTTACGGCCGGGACAAAGGGACCACGCTGGCGGCTTTACTGCGGGAGTTCTTGAAGCGTCCCGGTGACTACCAAATCTTTTTGCGCAATCTGGATCCGGAGTGGTTGATCGCCGATCTGGATAACTTGATCCCGCTTTTCAAGACTGGGCGCTTTCCGTACATCGTCGCGCCGGTTCAGACGGGAAGTCCGGAAGTTCTGCATTGGATGGATCGCGGCTACACATTGGAACAAGTGGAGGATGCGTTTGCGCAATTACGCCGGGCGATACCCTTCATGATCCTGCGCACGCACTTCATCGTGGGTTTTCCGGGGGAAACCGAGCAGCATTTCGAAGAGACTCTCGAATATGCGAAACGTCTGCAGGTGGATCATTTCAAGGTTCACGAATACTCCGCGAGACCTCACACCCGAGCGGCTCTCCTGCCGGGGCAAGTTCCGGAAGATATCATCCGCAAGCGCGTCCGTCGTCTGCGAAAACTCGGATTGATGATTTACGCCCGCCGATTTTTTTCGTAGTATTTGGCAATGCGTTGACTTCGTGATTCTGTTTAAGTAAGGAGACATTTATGGATTTCAAACCTGCCGTGTATATGGAATTCGCCAAGCAGCAGCACGCGCGCAAAGTGGAATGCAATTTAGGTTTATCCGGAATTACACGGCCCTATACATTGGAAGAATTGGGTGTTACGACGCGGGTTTTTCAGAACGATGCTTTCCATCCATACGGAAATGCGGAACTGAAAGAAGCCATCGCGCACCGCTACGGCGTCCAAGTGGATCAAGTGCTAATTCCCAGCGGCGGTTCCTCGCTGTGCAATTTTCTGCTGGCTGCCGCTCTCTTAGATCGCGGCGATGCCGTCATCACGGAAACCCCATATTACGAACCGCTGACTGCGACGGTCGCTTCCACCGGCGCGGAAGTCGTCCTTCTGCGCAGGCGTCCTGAAAATGATTATGCGATTGAACTGGAGGAACTGGAGCGGATTCTCCGTCCTCCCGTGAAGCTCGTCGTCGTCACGCGGCTGCACAACCCTACGGGTGTGGATATCCCGGAACAGACCCTCTTCGCCGTCGGCGAGGCGGCAGCGCGGATCGGCGCTTATGCGCTGGTGGATGAGGTATATCTGGATTTCCTGCCGCCCGCAAGCAGGCGAATCGCCGCCTGCATCCATCCGCACTTGATCACAACGTCCAGTCTGACGAAAGTGTACGGGATGGGTGATCTGCGCGTCGGCTGGGCGATTGGACCAAAGGCGATCGTCGAGCGCTGCTGGCGCATCAACAACGTCCTGGGGGTGAATCCGCCGTTCATCACGGAACGCATAGCTCTGGAGTTGTTTCAGCAAGGCGGGTTGGATCGCATGGCGGAATACGCGCGGGAAATTGCGGAAAAAAATTGGTCGATCGTCGAGCGCTTTTTGAGCAACCGTTCCGATCTGGATTGGGTCAAACCGGATGGGGGGATCATCACTTTCGTTCGTTTGAAAAACCGGAGCAATGCGGATGCACTCGCCGCTTGCCTCTTGGAGAGGTACAGCACGCGCGTGATGCCGGGGTCTTATTTCAACCAGCCGGATGGTTTCCGGTTGGGCTTCGGTGCCTCCGCGCAGGAGTTATCCGAAGGCTTGCGGCGCATCTCCGCGGCGTTGGAGGAATGGCCCGCCGGTGCTGCCTGATTTCCATTTTAGGGAGATCGAATGGTTTTCTATGAACCCATCCGAATGGCGCTGACCGCCATCTTGACTCATAAGTTGAGATCTTTTCTGACGCTTTTAGGGGTCATCATCGGAGTGACGACTATCATCTCGCTGATGACCATCATCCGCGGCTTGCAAAATCAGATCGAATCTCAGATGAGTCAACTCTCGGCGGATGTCTTTCAGGTGCAGCGCCATGATCTCCAGATGGGGTTCGCAGGGCACGGCAGAGATCAAAAACGCCCGAAGGTAACCCTGGAGGAGGCGAGGGCGATTGAGGAGTTTTGTCCTTCCGTTTTACAAGTGGGCCCGGAAGTCTGGCAGTTCGGGCAGTGGGTGGCGTACGGGAAGGAGAAGACTAATCCGAACGTTACGTTAGCCGGCGGTTTTCCGGAATTCGCTCCGAACAACGGCTACAGCATAGCCCGCGGGCGGTTCTTCAGCATGTACGACGTAGAGCACGCTCGCCGCGTCATCGTCCTGGGAGACGCCGTGGCGAAGAAGCTTTTCCCCTTTGAAGATCCCCTGGATAAAGAAGTGCGCCTGGAGCATGGCAGGTTCCGCGTAATCGGCATCTTCGAAGAGATGGGAAGCCGTTTCGGCGGTTCCAATGACTATCACGTCGTCATTCCTTTCACTACGTTCGAACACCTCTACGGCAAGGAGAGGTCCATCAATATCACGGTGAAAGCGCGTTCCCCCGAAGTCTTCCACCAGGCTCAGGATGAAGTCGTCAGCTTGTTGCGGCGGATGCGGGGGTTGAAACCGGATCAACCGAACAACTTCGCCATCTGGTCGCCGGAAAATTTGATTGACAACTTTAACAAGATGACGTTCTGGGTGAAGGTGGCGGCGGTGGGTATCGCCGGAATCTCCCTGTTGGTGGCGGGGATCGGCATCATGAATATCATGCTGGTTTCCGTGACGGAGAGAACTCGCGAAATCGGTGTGCGGCGCGCCATCGGAGCGAAGAAAAGACAGATTTTAGGCCAGTTTCTTGTGGAAGCCGTTCTCTTATCGGAAGTCGGCGGAATCATCGGAGTCATCGTGGGAATCGCTCTGCCGCTGTGGGTTGGACCTGCGCTGAAGCTGCCGGTCGCCGTGCCGACCTGGTCTATCATCCTCGGTCTGGTATTCTGCTCCTTAGTGGGCATTGTCTTCGGAATGTGGCCCGCCGTTCGAGCCGCCAACCTGGATCCGGTGGAAGCGCTGCGCTACGAATGATGCCTTTCATTCTGGATGCGAAGATCCGGGTCCATCCGATATTTGTCTAGGTCAAATTCTACGATCTGCGAGTAAATAAATTAGGATGATAACAACCTCTACGGATAAAGCTCTATGAAGACCCGCACGATCCGCTATGCGATGTTGATCCTGGTGTTCATTCTCGTGCTGTACCTCGCGCTGGGGTATGGCAGGCGATCCTTCGAAGCTTACTGCCCCTTCGGCGGGATGGAGAGTCTCTGGGGGTTGATCGCACGGGGGGAGTTCACCTGCGCACTGGGTCCTCTGAATCTCTCGATGCTGATCGCTGTTCTGGGCCTGGCTCTGATCGCCAAAAAATCTTTTTGCGGCTGGGTATGTCCTGTGGGATTCTTAAGCGAGCTGGCGGGCAGGTTGAGCGGCGTGCTCTGGAAAAAACAACTGATGGTTCCACCGAAGGTGAATTCCGGTTTGAAACTCTTGCGCTACCTCGCTCTTCTCCTCGCGCTCTTCTTCACATATCGTCTCGGCGAACTGATATTGCGGGGATTAGATCCTTATTACCTCCTTTTTTCCGGATTCGGGCACGGTGCGCTGGGTTGGATCAGCGTTCTGACTCTCGGGATTCTGCTGCTGGGGTCTTTCCTCATACCGATGTTTTTCTGCCGCTATCTCTGTCCGTTGGGCGCGACGTTTGATCCATTTTCCCGGCTGGGGCTGGTGAAAGTCGTCCGCGACGAGTCCTCCTGCACCGGATGCGGCGAATGCTCGCGCGCCTGTCCGCAGGGATTGAATCCGGATGCGATGATCCGAATCCGCCATCGGGATTGCACCAATTGCTTGGAATGCTTGGATGTTTGTCCGGTAAAGGATACCTTGAAATTGAAATGCACCTTGTAGGAGTTGTAGGATGACCGTATCCAGATTTATCATACCAATTCTCGTGATCGCCGCGCTGTACGGAGGATTTGTGCTGCGGACGGCTCTGACTCAGCCTACGACCCAAACGACTTTCAGCGCCACCGGGCGCGAGAAGGTCGTCTGCACGGTAGAGGGGTTGAAGTGCAAAGGCACGGCGGGGTTTTTCACCAAAATGTTCGCGAATACGCCGGGGATTGCGACGATCGAAACCTTCGCCACCGAACACAAAGCCGTCATCTACTACGATCCGAAGGTGATTTCGCCCGCCGGAATCAAAGCCGTCATCGAAACCGCCGTGCCGATGCGCGACGGTTCGCATCGAGCGGTGTTCAAGTGCCTCGAGATGAAATAACGCGCGGATTATATCTGGAAACAAAAAGGCTGTCTCTTTGTAAGTGCAGACAGCCTTTTTTATTCTGTTGAAACCGTTTTATCTCGACATTTCTTCCAAGAACAACCTCACATTGTCCCCCAGCGATGTCAGGTGATAACCGCCTTCCAGAGCAGCCACCCACTTCCCTTGACAGTGGTCATCGGCGATTTGCTTCAGCAGCCTTGCCATACGGCGGAAGCCATCCGCGGTGACTTTCAGTCCAGACAAAGGATCGTGGATGTACGAATCGAAACCGGCGGAGATCAGCAGGAGGCGGGGGTGCTTCGATTCCGCCCAAGGGAGGAGTCTGTTTTCCAGCGCATCTAAAAGCTCCCGATCGCCGCTGCCGGACGCCAGAGGGACATTCAGCGTCCATCCCTTCCCTTCATCCACGCCGGTCTCATATTCAGAGCCGGTGCCGGGATAGTGGGGAAATTGGTGCAGGCTGAAATAAGCCACCTGGTTGTTTGCATAGAAGGCGTCTTGAGTTCCATTGCCGTGATGCACGTCGAAATCCACGATCAGGAGCGGTTCAGCGTTTCGGGCTTCCAGCAGCCAGGCGGCTGCGATGGCGATGTTGTTGAAGACGCAAAAGCCCATCGCCGAAGAACGCACGGCGTGGTGTCCGGGAGGTCGGACCAGGGCGAACGCTCCTGACCATTCTCCGTCCCAGACCATCCGGCTGCCTTGAATCACGGCTCCGGCGGCTTTCAAAGCCGCGGTATAGGTGATCGAGGAGAGTTTGCCTTCCAGTGCCGGATACATAACCCCCCCTGCTTCGCAGCTTTCGCGGACCCAGTTGACATATTCCGGTGCGTGAATCCTGTACAGATCCTCCGCTGTCGCTGCTTCCGGCTGAACCCAGAGAAAGCGCTCGTCCCCCTGCAGCGGCTGCAGTGCCTGAAGGATCTGGAGCAATCGCTCCGGGCTCTCCGGATGCCCTTCTCCCAAAGTGTGCTCCGCGAAAATGGGATCATAGAGCAGCGCGACAGGTTTCATGGGCTCCGCTCCTGCGAAGTGGATATCGTGATGGTTTTTCCGTCGCTGGTGATGATGATTGTGCCGTCCACATCCGTGCGCAGAACCGTCGGGCAATGCCGCCGCAGCCTCTGCAGCGTCCTCTCGGAAGGGTAACCGTATTCGCTCGGTCCCGTCGAGACGACGATCACTTCGGGCTGAACCTGTCGGAGAAATTCCTCGCTGTTGCCGGCATCGGAAGCGTGGTGAGCTGCTTTCAGCACGGAGCTTCGCAGCTTTTCACCGTGCATTCGGATTAACCATTGTTCCCGCCGGCTGTCCACGTCTGCGGTCAAGAGAAATTTCACCTCGCCGTGCGTGACCAGGAGAACCATCGAATTCACATTCGGATCTACTTTCTGATCAGCCGCCTCGACTTTTAGGGGGCTGAGGACTTCGATGGTGAGGTTTTCGAACTGCACCGGAATTGCGCCGATGTCGGTGGTGTCAACCGTCCAGGACCCGGATTGGATTCTTGCGGCGTAGTCTCGATCGGCGGGCTGATCGTTCCGCATCCCCGTACAATGCACAGCATCCACTGCAATGGAGTCCAGTACAGCGCCGCATCCCCCGATATGGTCTTCGTGGATATGGGTGATGAAGAGATGCTCCAGGTGTTGTATACCAAAGGTGCGCAAATACCGAACCACCTCGTCGCCGGACTTTCGTCCTCCGCAATCCACCAGTGCGATCCCTGCGCCGTCGGCTTCGATGAGCGCTGCATCGCCGTGACCGACGTTGATGAAGTGGATATGGACAAGATCCGCACAGAAGGCTGGTCCGGAAGCCGTCAGACACAAGCCGGCGAGAACAGAACAGAGGATGATTTTGCGCATACGCTAATGGTAAGAAAATCTTTCCGCCGATGCAATAAAAAAAGAGGTTCAACGCGTTATGCCCGGCGGCGCTGAACCTCCTTGTAGAAACCGGGGTTATACCCGGTTTCTCCCCCCGAAAGATCGCCTCAGTGGATATACCCCAAAGCTTTCAGATTGGCGATGGTTTCATCGCTGGCACGCGTATTTGCGGATGGGGGCACGAAAATCTCCTCTTTCCACCGGTCCATTCCCTCCATCATCCCTTCTCGGATTTCGGGTTTTTGACGATGCAGATTCACGATTTCATCCGGATCGGTCATAATATTGAAAAGCAGTGTGTCTTGAGGAAAGTATTTGGGGAGGTAATCGTCCGCGTTGACGATCAGTTTGTATGCGCCGTCCAGCAGCGCGCAGACACTGCCGCCTTTGTTCACGTTGACGCTGAGCAAGCGGCGATCCTCCCTCGGCATCTCCCCGAAGAGATTGATGCCGCTGATGTCGGATGGTATTTGTTCTTCATATCCCATCATCGTTAAAAGTGAGGGGAAAATATCCACGTTGGAGGCGTAGTCGAAGCGTTTTTGCGGCGCGATGAGGTGCGGATACCGGAAGATTAAGGGGATTTTCAGGACCGGGTTGAACAACAATTCCGGATGCCCCACTGTCGCGTGTTCGCCCAGAAATTCGCCGTGATCCGCCGTGATGATCAGGAGAGTCTCGTCCAGTATGCCTTTACGGCGCATCCTGTCGGCGAACGAGCCGAAATTCTGATCCGCATACGCCAGCTCACCGTCGTAACGGGCTCGCAGGAAGCGGAAACTCTCCTCATTGAATCCGGCGAAAAAGCTCGAATCGTGGATGACCATCTCTTTTTGATTGCAAAGCTTTTGCGTTTTCTCGAGATTCCCCACAGCGTTGAAATCGAGAGATCCCGCGAATTGTTCGAAGAATTTCCGATGGAATTTGTAGGGTGCGTGCGGTTCCGTGATGTTCAGATAAAGGAACATATGGGCGTTGCGTTTCCGCATCCATTCGAAAGTCTTTGCGGCGATGGAAAAGGTCGTTCTGGAGCCGGAATCCCGTAGAATGAACCGGTTCCAGATTCGAAACAACGCCGGCTCCACCCAACTGTTGCTGAAGACTCCATAATCGCGGTCGAACCCCTGAGTTACATTGATGTCTCTGCCGGCGATGGGATTGTTATACATCGCCACGCAGTAGTAATTCTCTTGGTTCAAAATCTCTGCAATGGAGATCAATTCCTCCGGCATATAGGCTTCGCCGTTGTTGGCGTGCTGGTAGGGGTATTTCCCCGTGAAGATGCTGATATGACCGGGAGGCGTCCAGTTCGCGGCGCTGAAGGTGTTGACGAATAACGCTCCCTCTTCAGCAATGCGATCAATATTGGGTGTAGTCCGCATAGGGTAGCCGTAGCCTGAGAAATGATCGCTACGCGCCGTATCCAGCACCAAGAGGCAGATTTGCGGAATCTTACCATCGAAACCGTTACTGCGCTCTTGAACCTCGGATGTGTAGTAGAAATTGGAAAACTCGTATGCGCCGATGGTCAGAAGAAGCAGCCCCAGCACGATGACGGGAACCAGGATCGGGATGCGGGATGTTTGTTTTAATAAGCGCAAAAGGATGAGCAGCAGAAGGATCCCCCCGCAAATCGGGAATACGATGAATTCCGTCCAGGTATGCTTCATATCCAGAGCCATCAGAAGCAGCTGCACGGTGGTGCCGAATAACCATCCGGCGGCGGTGAGGATCAGGAAGCGCCGGCTCGGTTCAGCGGCGATCTTTCTGCCGATGGCAGTTCTACGTAAGAGTAAGTCGAGCAGCACCATGCCCGGCAGCAGCGCGGCGGAGTATAGCAGAATCGTTTTGACGAAAAGCGCCGAATCCAACCAAAAGGGTCCACAAAACATAATGATATAGAGGCATTCCCCTAAACCTATCAGTGCGCCGGCGAGAACGGCGGCGAAAAGATACAGAGGCATCGCTGATTCCTTTCCTTAATGAACATACCCCAGCGCTTTCAGATTCGCCTAACTTTGCCGTGTGATTTCGAACTCATCTTCAGGAAGCACTTCGATGCGCTGAGCTCAATGATCCAATTTATTCTACAGATCGTCGCGCAGCGCCGTTTCGATTCCGGTCAAATCTTTGTTTTCCTGAGGATCATTCTGCAGGTCGAAGAGCAGAATTTCGTAAGGGTAGCGCCGCGCTAATCCAACGTCGCGGTTGATGATGAGTTTATAGCAGTCTTCGATGATGCTAAGGCAGACGCCCCCCCGACTCAAGCAGCTGCTCTGCAGCGTCCGCCGCGTCGAATCCTCTAAGTCCAGCAGGTTTAATCCTTCTACATTCGGCGGGATGTCGTCCCCGCATCCGATCAAATTCAGCAATGTGGGCAGAATATACGCATTTCCTTTCGAACTGAAAAACAGATACTTCTAACGCAGATCCTGATTCGCTCGATTCAAATCCGGACTGAGCGCGGCGTCGCAGGTGAACTTGCCCACGGCGCTTTCAGCCGTTAAACCCGTGTTGTCCATAGCGGTCACCTGCCATTGATAGATGCGCCCCCCCGCCAATTTTTCCGTCGTGAAGCGCGGGGATTTCAGCCCGGTTTGAGTGATCACCGCTTCGGGGTCGTCTTCGGGCCACCAGCGCAATTCATAGCGGATAGAGGCATTGAAGTCCGGATCCGTCGAGCTCGTCCAAGAGAACTCCACCGGCGCTCCCGCCGGGATGACGAAGCCGATGGTCGGCGTCAGCAGTTCTGGAATGGTAGGGGGATCCTCTTGCAGATTTACCAGGAAGCTGACCGGCTGGCTCCAGGCGGAAGCCGCACCGCGCGAATCCTCCGCGCGGATTCTCAAGCTCCACATCTGGTTGTCCGCCAGCTGCAAGTTCGTCGTTTCCGCCGCATCCGCGCCGATGACTTTCTCGATGAACTCGCCCTTGCTGAAATTATCCCCGCGCACCGCCTGCAGACGGTAGCTTAAAGCGCTGCGGCGGTCGGAGGGATCGGGATCTTCGGATTTCGACCAGCGCACTGCGATGTTCGTCGTCTGAACTACATCCTGGCGAGGATCGAGGAGAGACGGCTGAGAGGGCGCTTCGTTGTCGAGATCCAAAGCGAATCGGATCGGATCCGACCAGCCGGATGTCACTTTATGCGGATCCACCGCCCGCATCAAGACGTCGTATTCCTGATTTTCCCGGAGTTGTTTAACGCCCTTCAGATCTGCAAGGCCGATGCCGGATGCGGCTCTGGAGGCCGGGATCTTATTCAATTCGAGGAGCGTTTTCGCCGGATTGTCCGCTTCTCGGATGATGAAGTCATAGGTCAAAATATCGGAAGGATCCGGATCCGTGGACGGTTTCCAGCGGATGAATTCTTTTCCTGTATAGACGCCGTCGGTCAACGGTTCAACCAGGGGGACGGAAGGTGTCGTATTGATGGTGAAGCGGCGTTTTTCCGTTGAAGCCGTACGCGCGCCGGCGGCGTCTTCGGCTTCCACCCACCATTGATATTCCGTCTCGTTCTTCAACGTCTGCGGGATGACGCAGCGAGTCGAATCCACTGCTTTCGCCTGCAATACTGCAAGACCACCCGGGTATTCTTCGCAGAACACTCTGTACCTTAGTTTGTCTCCCGGATCAATATCCGTCGAAGCGTCCCAGCGGAGTTCCAGTGCTTCCATCTGATAAGTGACCAGACCGTCTGCGGGTCCCTGCAGAGCAAAAGGCGCTGGATGATCATTGCGCTGATTCAGGATGAAACTCTTCGCAGGGCTCCACGGGGAGACGGCTCCTTCATCGTCGCGGGCGCAGATCCGGAAGTACCATTGAGTATTATCCGCTAAGCCCGGCACAGGGATCATGGTCACTCCCGCCATCACCTGAGCCTGTCGTTCGACTTTCTGGAAGGATTCATCCTTAGAGAATTGGATCAAGTACGATAATTTTGACGGCGGATCGCTGCGGTCGGCATCCTGCGCGGCGCCCCAGGATAGAATCGGTTCGGCACTTGCGACGACGATCCCATCCGGCTGGATGGGTTGCGTTACTGGGCCCGGAGGAGTATTCGCCTTGTTGAAGAAGAAGGAGCCGGAATCCTTCGACCAATGGGATGCAATCCCATGCTGATCCTCGGCGCGCACGCGGACTCGATATTCGCGATCATCCGCGAGGACGGCGTAGTTCTGAAGCTGCTGCAATGTCAGTGAGTTTGTGGTGACCACTTCTTCCAGCAGAGGCTTCGCGAAATCCTTGTCCGTGATCTGGATTCGATACTGAATCCGATCCTGGGGATCCGGATCCTGCGATTGACTCCAGGAAACCGCGTCGTAAGGGCGGAATTCTTGGTCCGGCAGAGGCGATGCGATTTCAGGTGTGGTGGGAGTCGTCGAAGCGGTGAAATGCCGCACCTGAGTGGAAGGCGTGATTCGCTGGGTGTTGTCAATCGCTTCCACTTTCCAGTAATAGGAGCCGTCGTTTTTCAGGGCTTGATCCAGTTTTGCGAAGGTCAGATCCGTTTCCTGCTTGATCGTGAGGTTCGGTGAGAATTTGCTGTCGCTGCTGACCAGCAGGCGATAGCGCACGGACGAAAGCGGATCCGGGTCAATGGTCTTCTCCCAAGAGAAAACGGGTTGCAATTGATAAACCAGGGCACCTTCGTCAGGATCGGTCAGAGAGAACGCCAGGGGAGGTTCCTCGACCAGATTGACGTAGAAATGTCCCGCCTTCGTCCATGCGCCAATTTCGTAATCATCGCGTGCGCGGGCTCGCCAATAGTATTCCGCGTCGTCCTGCAGATCTATCGGAGCGACCCAGTGCACCGATTGTCCGCTTGCCCGCAGCTCTTTTTCGATGGCGAGGACGTGAGTGAAGGCGGCATCCTGGTACAGTTGCATTTCGTAATGGATGGGATCGCCTTCCGCGTCCTTGGATGCCAGCATGGACAAGGTGGGGCGAATCTGATTCACGATCGCTTCATCCAGCGGGGAAGTCAACGCCGGATTCGTCGGCAAGCTGTTCATGCGCAGCGGCATCTCCGCCCAGTCGCTCCATTCCGAACCGCTGTTCATGCGCAGGCGCAGAGAATATCGTTCGCCGTCCTGCAGGGAGACTCCTGTGATGACGGCGTTCGTCCGGTCGTGCGGGACAATGCCGCTGTCCCAAATACCGGGCGCGGTGAAGACGGATCCTTGCGCTATCTGCAGCTGATACGTTTTCTGCGGCGCGCCGAAGATATTGCGGAATTCCCAGGAAACCTGAGGATTATGGTTGACGACGTGAAGAGAGTCCAGTTCGTTTTCGAATTGGAACGCGACGATGTAGCTTTTGGATACATCCACTCTGCGCGAAATCTCAAAACCCTCGATGCCTTCCAGACTGAAGAAGAGGATCTCTCCGGGCTGAGCGCGGACGGCTCCTTCCTTCGCTTGACTGTATCCCCGCACTCTGCCGGACAATCGGAAAATGCCGGTCGCAGGTCCGGTCTCCCAGGCGAGCGATACAACTCCGCGGGGATCGCTCTCGCTCGACCTCAGGCGCACGGCGATCCAATCCGCGTGATACGGATTCCGGTCGGTGGCTTTGATTTCGAGATAGATCGGCGCGTCCGGGCATAGAGGAAAGGGCCAATCCGCAGAGAACTCCGGATCCCCGAACAGGTCAAAAGACCGGATGTTCGCCGGCATATTGGGCACCAGCGGAGAAGGCGCTTCCAAGAGGGGATCGCATAATACGGTGCGCTGAGCCGGGTCGTCGTAGCGGTCGCGGACTTTCGCTTCCAGATCGCCTGCCGCCAGAGGTCCGAAGTAATTGCCGCGGAAATCCAGATCCGCTTCCAGAGCTTCGATGAAGAGGTCAATCCCGTCTGAGAACAGGCAATTTCCCTGAAATACGGTCTCAAGCTTGGCGGTCACGTAGATGTTGCTCGCGCCATAGCCCGCTTGATTGGAGAGCAGCACGTTGTTTCGAACGCGGGAGATGGATTGCGTGACGGTGTTCGATCCGTACAACCCGCCGCCCTGGTATCGGGCGTAGTTATTCTCGATGATATTGTCTATAATCTGCGGCGAACTGAAGGAAAAATAAATGCCTCCCCCGTGTTCGCCGGCTTTGTTCGCCTGGAAGATGTTCCGCTTAATCAGAGCGTTGGAGTAAAAGAAGCACGCCAGTCCTCCGCCTGTTAATTCTGCTTCATTTTCGAGGAAGAGACAGCCTTCGATGTAAGGCGACGCAAATTCGTGGCAGTAAATACCGCCGCCGGTCAGACTGCGGTTGTAGCGGATCGTCAGGTTGCGGAAATAGGGCGAGGATTTCTTGCAGTGGATGGCGCCGCCCAAAAACTCCTTCGCAGTGCCTTTTCCAGGCATGCCGCCGTACTCGATGATGCAATATTCGAGGCGGGATCCTTTGAAATAGTTTCCGGCGTCATCGTAAGAGAGCGTCGTATCCGCGGTGATGAAGCGGAGGTTTCCCCAATCGCCGAGCGATGGTGCCGGAGCTGCGCTGGAAAACCGAATCGGCTCCTGCGCCGTACCGACAGCGATCAGATCCCCCTGAATGATGAGGCTGACGCCTTTCTGGAACAAGATTTCTGTGCCCGCCTCAATCCTGAGCTGAACGCCTTCCGGAATCAGCAGATCTTCCTGTATCACATAGGGGCCTGCCGCAGGATTCCAAGTCGTGCTCTGCTGTAATGATTCGATTTCTTTACCCGAAACACCGCCTGTTCCGCAGATTTGCAGTAACGTCAGGCTGAGAATCCATGCGAAACCGCGCCCGCGTCGCACAGGATCCGGATATGCTCCATTCACCCTTTGACGCAGATTTCCGGCTCTATCGCGCCACGCCATGAGTCCCCCTCAATTCATCAAGCGCAACTTATTGAAATTCTTGCGGCTATGAATGATTTCGCCGTCTTGCAACATCCTTTGATTCATGCAAATAATAGCAAAGTTCTGTATGATACGCAAGCAATTTCAGCCGCGATTTAACCCCTCCGCGCGGGGTTCCGTCGAAGGTGACGTTTTGTTCGGGTGGAAAACGCGAAAGGCCGGCGGATGCCAGCCTTGTCTCGCGTGAGATGAAGCCTTACTCTATTTCAGCAGCAGCATCTTGATGGTGCGATGCGTCCCCTGCGCCCAAAGTTTGCAGAAGTACAAACCCGAAGGCAGCGGATTGCCGGAGCGGTCCCTGCCGTTCCAGCTCAAGGGATATACCGCCGCTTCCAGCTCGGCGTTATCCAGGATGCGGACGACTTCCCTGCCTTGCAGGTCGTAAATGGCTACGGTGACTCGCTGATTCTGCGGGACCCGCAGTTCGAAATGCGTTTCCGGGTTGAAAGGATTGGGGAAGTTCTGCCCGAGTTCGAATTCCGTCGGAAGAGGAAGCGCCGCGGCGGAAGCGATCAGCGAGCTGAACTCCGTCCTGCCGTTGATGTCCACGTTCTCCAACCGATAGTAATACATCGTCTCGGGCTCGATTTCCTGCCGGTCCGTGAAGGTATAGTGATAGCCGGTCTCGCCGGAACCTTGGCACAGCAGTTCCGGATCCGTTTCATACGATCCCACCAAGATCGGTTCAGAAAAGCTCTGGTCGAGGTCCCGCCATACGCGGAAGCCCAGAGCGTCCACTTCGGATTCCGTCGCCCAATTCAGCGTGATTTTGCCGTAACCGCCGGAAGCCTGGAATGAGGATAATGTGACCGGCAGCGAGTAGTCCGGCGCCGTCGTGTAACAGCCGGCGGCGATGAGAGACCAATATCCCTGCGCATCACGGGTTTTGATGGCGTAGTAGTAGTTCCCCGCGGGGAATCCCGCCATATAGATGTGCCAGGAACTGGCGCCGTTGAAAGAGGAGGGCTTATTGGTCGTGCCGACGCTGGTCGCTGCGTCCCAAGCGGCTTCCGAATTGATGATCGAAGCCGAGAAGCGCACGTCGAAATCCGCCACATTGCCGGAAGCAGCGACGCGATCATCGTCGTAGCTGGAGTTGGGATTCCACGCAGCCCAGACGTAGTTGTGGTCGGTCTGATCTTCCGTGATGTCGAACCCTAAGACGCTTCCCGGGCGGGTGGCATCCACTGATACGAGGCCGGTGGAATCCGTCAGCGAGCCATAGGAGGCGGTGATGTAGCCGCTCACGCTGCTGCTCGAAACCGCCGTCCAGCGGTTGGAAGAGCTGGGGTTGCTGTTTTCGAATCCGGATCCGCCCCCCGTCGGCAGCGAGCCTACCACCCCCCAATCCGCGCTGACATCTTCGACGTACTGACCCAGGATATTATACCCTGCAACGTACATCCAAGGAGTAACGTTGTAATCCCCGCCGTTCGGCGCACCGGCGACTTCCAATCTCTCCGTGGCGCTGCCTCCACCTCCGGCGGCGGAGCGAATCACTATGGATGTAATCGAAGTGTTCGAGGTTACGGTGTATTGAGTAGAGTCATCCTGCAACGCCACATTGACGACGCGGATCCAGTATGTCCCGGCTTGGGTGTCGTAATAGTAGAAGTTCCCCGCAGAAGCGTTGATGAGGTTGATGTATGTCACGCTGGAGCCACCGGATACGGCCCGGAAAACGCCCGTCGCCGAAGAGGTGCTGAGCGAGATGGTTTGAGTCACATTTTCCGCATTTCCGTAGTTGTCATGCACAGTGAAGGTCCATTGGCCGGATTCAACGCCGGCGGGCGTGGAAGCCGGTATGGTCGTCAGATGGAGATGGTGGGCATCCTGCAGATTC
This sequence comes from uncultured bacterium, assembly GCA_964623265.1. Lineage (GTDB taxonomy): Bacteria > Electryoneota > B3-LCP > B3-LCP > B3-LCP > CAZUTK01. The sequence continues at coordinate 33,683 of CAZUTK010000009.1, forward strand.
GCCGTGGAAGCGGAGTTGGTGGTGTTGTTGCTCGTATCGTACGCTCTGGCGCGGTAGTACGTATATTGTGTCCCGAAAGTGTAGGTGCCTCCATACGGAGCGCTGGTGTCGTCATCCAGATTCGTCCAGTCGCTGCCGTTGTCTGATCCCTGAAAGAGGATGCCCGCCAGCGAATTGTCCGTGCCGGATCCCGCCGAAGCCTCCCAGTCAACGGAACCTCCTTCCATCATGGTATTGTTGTCGGGCGTTGTGAGCGTCGGTGTGGCGGGGGGGATGCCGTCCGTTGCCGTGATATGCGGATCCACGGTGCTTTCACAGTCATTGCCGGAGGGATCTTCGAATTCGTCGGCGCCGGTCACGAATTGCACCACCGGAGTTGCGCCGCGGTCACCCAGATCGGCGATAGTCAATGTCACGGTGTTGGTGCTGGTCGAGCCCAGGGGCGATAGGGCAGTAACCGCACGATTGCCGTTGAATGTGACCGTCCAATTATCTATGGCGTCCGAGTTATCCGCCGGAGTTGTCACCGCTTCGGAAAATGTCACCACAATCGTCGTCAGCGAAGTCGCATCGGCGGAAGAGACCTGAGGTGCGGTCACGTCTTCCGCTGAAAGCCAGCCTTCCCCTTGCACAGCACCGGTGGTTTCCGTCCCAACGATGGTGCTGATGTACCCTTCATCCCAGACCAAGACCGCCATACGAATGGAGTTGTAAGTGGAGCTCATCCCTTGCACAACAGCGGATGAACCGGAAACGATGTTCCCGCCGCTGAACGTCAGGTCATTGGCGATGCCGATGACGGTGACCGGTGTTCCCGTGCCGTTATTAGAGGTATAGCGCTGCAGGTTGACCCCGTACAGACTTCCGGACCAGCCGCTGCCGGTCAGCGGGATGTCGTCACCGTTGACGACGGGGGGTTCGCCCGGTCCGCCATGTTCGAAAGCATCAAAGTAGAGAGTTCCCGCCGTGGCATCCAGGCTGAAGGGCTGGTAACTTCCGGAGCCGCGGACTTCCACAAATTCCGATGCGATGATGCTACGGTGATAGTAGATCACAAGCTGAGCCTGGCCGAACAATCCGGGAGGAATCGCCGGCGCGTATTCCGTACGGAATTGACCCCTGGCATCGGTTCGGATTCGAATGTCCGGTGCCTCGAAGCCCTTGTAAAGCACCGGGTTCTCATTTTCAATTCTGTAGAGAAATCCGAACCCTGACAATTCCTGGTTCGCCGCAAATCCGGATCCATGGAGAGTCAGAGTCTGACCGCTGTGAAGCGGCGTCGGACCGTATATCTCGAGTTGTGGACCGTTCGGATCAGCTGTGCTTCCAGCGTACGGAATGAAGAGCAAGATCGCCATCCCGTAAAGTAGGGACAAGCCCGCCCCAAATCCTCTCCTCATCATAACCTCCATTGTATGCAAAGAAATCCCCCCTCCGAGCGGATTCAACTCACCCCCGCTCATCTGGCGTTATAAATCATATAAAAATAATGATAAAATCTCCTTCCTAACCGCCGGGTTGCGGTTATTCCATTTCTGAGTTTTACCCGATTAGCGTGCTTCAAGATAATGTCCGATGTCAGGTAAAGTCAAGTTTTTTTCGGCTTTATTAGAGGGGTATCGGAAGGTAATTTTGAGGAAACAATCGTTCTAAGCGATCTTAGGAGGGGGAGTCGGTGGATTCTGTGTCATTTCAGGATCATCACCTTGGTGGTGGAGTTTCCGGAATGGTTCGTCCCGCGTAGGAAATAAATTCCCGAAGCGAATTCAGAGCAGCGGATTCTGGTGCTGTGGACACCTGCAGAAGCAGAAAACATCCGGTTACGCCACAGAGTCCGTCCGGTGATGTCCAGCAGTTCGAATTGCACCGGTCCGGCGGCGGGCAAGTAGAAAATCAGGTTAATCTCGGGGTTCGCGGGTTTTGGGAAGACGTCTAATATCTCGAATCCCTCGAGATGCGATGGTTTAATGGAGAAGGGGATTTGCAGGTTGTTCCAGTAGGTGAGCGCCGTTGCGGCGTGGTCTTGCAGGTCGGCGAGACTCTCCCCACCCAGCACGGAGAAGGCGACAGTAACGCTCGCTCCCGCCGGCAGATCGAACGGACCTGCGGAGAGGATCATCGCGTAATCGGATGGGTTGACTCCGGATGTCTTCACCATGCCTGACGTCATAAAATCCCACTTCATGCTGTCGGACATCCATGGGTAAAAGGGACCGGCGGGTAAATCGTTGACGTTGTCTATGACACGGTAGGATGCCGGCTGACTGTTCAGCAGGCTGGTTCCGTAATAACGCTTGTTGGGGGATAGGGCGAGGGGATTGAAGGTGTATCCGAGATTGTAGTCCGCCGACCAGTCCGCCCGGTTTGAGTCGTAATACGCTACGTCCCAATCGCAGTATAGAGCGGCGTACAGTTGGCTCAATGGACTAACCGATATGTTCTTCATTTCGAAGGCGAGGATGACGAAAGCGTCGGCGCCGGGTGTACTCCACGCATAGCTGCGCTGTGTGACTTCTAACCCCACTTGCTCCGCCGGCGGTGGTTTCGTATCTGCATAGACGGCGATCCCCTCCTGATCCGCGTGCGCGCCGGGTCCGATCGTAATTTCGCCGTCCGCCGCCGTCTGCCAGTCATAGCGTTGAACGTACGAACCTCCGTAGGCGCAATCGCTGACCTTCCCGGCGGAAACGCCCGCCAAGAAAGATCCGTGGTAGAGGGCATTCGATCCGTTTTTAGGATAGCGGAAACCCGATCCCGGGGAAGCGGCGCCGGGCTGCGTGTAATTGCGAAAGCCGAAAGCGCCGAAATCCGTGATGGTGAAGATCACATCACCTGTGTCATGGTCTGCGAACGAGGGGTCTACCCACAGAGTTGAAGTCAAAATAGCGGAGTAAAAATCTTCGGCGTTGACCGTGAAGGTCAACGAAGCCGGGGTGTTGGAAGGAGCGCTGGGGGAGACGGAAATCATGAAGGGAGTGGCGGAATTATCCGCCACGGCGCCGGCATTCAACTGCGCCAGATTCCAATTCCCCTGCAAGACCACGAGGCTGGAGCTTCCTGACGTCAACGTCGTTTGAACATTCGAAGTGGAAGCGCCGAAGTTTTTCAGAGATAAAATCAGGTTGCCGGTTTCTCCTGGATCCAACCTCCCGTCGCCGTCGCCGTTTACTTCTGTCACTGCGAGGTTTTCGATGCGCATCCCGGGTGCGGTTTCGGTGACGGCACGATACGCATTGATTCTGCCGCTGCCCAGCAGACCGATGTAGAGAGGGTTGAAGTAGTCAATATTGTCGGCGGTATAGACGATCTGAGTGAAGATCTGCTGCGGTGTCCAATCTGGATGCAGTGATTTGATCAGAGCCGCTACGCCCGCGACCAGCGGCGTGGACATAGAGGTCCCGTTTGCTGTGCCGTAGCCGGCGGGAATCAAAGAGAGGATATTGCTGCCCGGCGCGCAGATGGAGACCCACGTTCCATAATTGGAGAAGCCGGAACGGACGTCACCCGGAGCGGTCGCGGCGACCGCGAGGACGTTGCTGTATGCTGCCGGATAATGGGGGGTGGAACTCCCCTCATTGCCCGCCGCCGCGATGACGAGGGCGCCTTGTAGAACGGCGTCGGCGATGACGTCTAACTCGAAGGAATTTGAACCCGGCCCGCCCCAGGAAAGACTGATGACATCCGCGCCGTTCTGCGCGGCGTAGATGATGCCTTCCAAGCCGTACACAATGGAAGAGCCGACTCCCACGCGGATCGGCATGATTTTGCATTCCGGCGCCATTCCCACTACACCGCGCTGGTTGTTCATAACCGCTGCGACGAGGCCCGCCGTGTGGGTGCCGTGGTAATCCACCGTGCCGTTGAAAGTTTCCGGCGCGGGATTATTGTCTTGGCCGAAGAAATCCCATCCTCGAATATCGTCCACAAAGCCGTTTTGATCATCATCCAAGCTGTTGCCCGGTATTTCGCCCGGATTCGACCAGATGTTGCCCGCCAGATCCGGATGCTGCCAATCCGTCCCGTTGTCCACGATGGCGACGACGCTGCCGTTACCGCGAGCGAGATCCCAGGCGGCGGGAGCCTGGATCACCGGGTAGAACCACTGTTCGCCGTAAAGCGGATCGCCAGGTACATTGTCGAGGCGAAGTGGTGAAGTATCTTTATCCGGCGAGGTCGTCCTGCAGGGGTTTTCTGCGATGTACTCGGTGCCTTGCAAACCGCGAAGGGCTTGAAGCAGTCCGACAATGTCGGTTCCGGAGCTGACCGTCAGACGCAAGACGCGCTGCAACCCAACCGCGGACGTTTGTCTGGGGCTGCTGATCACCCTCTGTACCTCCACAAGATCGAAGCGTCGAAGAACCTCATCCAATTCCCGCGCACCGGTCTCCCAACAGTCAGAGGTGCGCTGGGGTGAAAGCTCCTCCGACCATTTCAGGTAGAGGATCGTTTGCGCCAAACAGGCGGAACCTAAGAGAATGAAACTGAACGCTGCGATCAACAGGGAGACGGTGTATTTCAGCATAATTTCTCGTCAAATCCGAAGACGGCTCAGCTCTTTCTTCATGCAATGATCCATAATCACCCGAACGCCGGCTTCCTGTGCCCGCAGCGCGGCGTCTGGATTGACCACCCCTTCCTGCAGCCAGAGATAAGGGATACGCAGACGGATGACCTCATCCACGATTTCATGAATTGCGTCCGAGTTGCGGAAGACGTCCACTACGTCAATGGGTTCGGGGATGTGATCGAGGGACGGATAACAGATGGTTCCCAGCACTTCTTCCAGCGACGGGTTCACGCCGATGACGTGATAACCGCTTTCAATGAGGAATCGGGCGACGTCGTAACTCGGTCTGCTGGGTTTGTCGGAAATACCCACCACCGCGATGGTGCGCGCTTCGTTGAGAATTTCCTGAATCAGATCCGGATTGGACCAGGGGGGACTGAATTTCTTATTTCGACTACGTGGCATAAGCGGCTCCTATAAATGCGAGTCTAGTTTCGAGATGATGCTGGCTTTCGGCACGGCACCGATAATTTGTTCCACCGCTTTGCCTCCCTGGAAAAGCATCAGCGTGGGGATGCCTCGGATGCCGTACTGGGCGGCGATCTGCGGACTTTCATCCACATTCAGCTTCCCGACTTTGATGCGTCCGGCGTAATCTTCGGATATCTGTTCGACGATGGGTGCGATCATATGGCAGGGCCCGCACCACTCCGCCCAGAAATCCACCAGAACGGGAATTTGACTTTCCAGCACTTCCTGTTTGAAATTTTCTTCTTTAAGGTGCAGCAGTTGACTCATCTGTTCTCCGATATTGTATTTTCACTGTTTATTCTTTAATAGAATTCACGACGTTGGTTGTCACGGATAGTCTCAATTCCGTTTCTCCCGCCGCGGCATTGAAGATGAAAGTGCAGGGACCCGGACCGTCCACGGCGCGGCAGCGCATCTCCAGTCCCGATGTTTCCCGCCCCAGCGCGAACTGCCAGACTCCTGCAAATAGACCGCGGATCAAGTGGCATACCGGGAAGTCGGATTTGCGATACCCTTCCGCGAATATGCTGTGAAACACGTCCAGTTCCAGCACCCCGCGTTTTGCATCGAGCGAGGTGATTTCCGTCCGGCCCCAGCCCATATGACGGTTCATCCTCGCAAAATGGCGGATCAGTTCGCCGGTTTCTAATTCCACTTCGCTTTCCGTTTGGAGAGCGAAAAGTTTTCCGTAAATATGCCCGATCTTATACAATTCCTGCCCGACTTTTTCCGCGCCTAACTCGCTCTCCATGCTTTTCTGAAAATCCAGAAGGATCTCCGGATTCAAGAGCATCAGGCGGGTTTCGCCGCACATAATGGCGCCGCCTTCCGGCAGATTTTCCAAACTATCCAGCAGATCATTTCTCATCGCCTGCTCCGGCGCCGGTTTCGGGATTGCGTTCGAAAGCACCCGGACGCAATTGATAAATCAAGGAGCGGATGAAGGGATGCAGGGTCAGATCCATCAATGCGTCTATATCATCTCCTGCTACCGAGCGTAAACCGCTCTTCAGCATCCTGCTACGGATTTCCAGAACCGCGGTAGCGATCGCTCTCGATTCATCTCCGCTTGCGAGCAAATGGGCGTAATGGACGATCTGAGTGAGCAATTCGAACGGATCGAGGCTGATGGCGCTGTTGAACTCGGCTTCGAGCTCGGTTTGTTTCGCCTTGGTGCACCGGTAGGTCGCCTCCCAATCCACGTCAGACGGCTTTTGCAGCACTCGGCGGGCGCCTGTCTTCCTCGCCCTCTCCGCCTCTTCGATGGTGCCTTTACGGGTGTAAGTTACGATCGGCACGCCGGGGAACTGCCGTTGGACGTCGGCGATGAGTTGTAAGCCGCCTTCTGGACCTTGACCCCGGGCGATTCGAATCGCCTGATAACGGCGGTTCGCTGCGGCGACGTTAAGATATGCCTTGATCAGATCCCCTTCATCGTCAATAAGAGAAACAGGGGGTTCCGAGACAATGGCCGGCCGAACTGCCGCCGACGCATCCGGAAAGTAGAGATCCAGCACAAATAGATCCGGTTGCGGCTTTACGGCAGAGATCTTTTCTCTGGCTGCCGCGAGAGTCGGAGCGGTCACCACTGAAAACGATCCGTCTTCGTTTCCGAAGATTTTTTCGAAGAGTTCGAGTTCGGCGGGATCGTCGTCAATGAAACAGATCAGTTTCTTATGTTGTGATTGAATCGGGGAGCCCGTTTCAGAAATGAATGAAATCCGCTTCTTTCGTGAATATACGACGATGAAATTCCAAAGTCAAGCAGAAGAAAGAAAAACCTGCGGCGATCCTATTCGTCGGGAGTCAGCCAGCCCCGCAGTTGATCAAATCCCACGTTAACGGCGGCGTCCATCCGCAGACCGTTCATCCAAGTCCAGTCAGAGGCGGGTTCGTGCACCCAAGCCAGGTTGGCGCGCAGCCACTCCGGTCCCATTCCCAGTCCGAGGTGGTGAAAGAATCTTCCGGTTCCGTGTTCCTGGGTCCAGCCCATCCGCAGGCTGATCAGCGTCATAATGCCGGCTTCGATTCCGCAGCGTGAAATCCATTGTCCTTCGTTTCCTCGCCCTTCCCAGGCGGTGAAGAGAGCATCGCCCGCCTTCTTGTATCCGCCGGCGCTGTTGCGCGCCACCAGGAGCTTTTCCACACCGCATGCCAGGCGCAGATCCAACCAGCGACTCAGGTACGCCCCCCAGAGAAGATCGGCGCGGAATCGCTGCGGAAGCATTTCCACCTGCGTGGAATTTTCGTATTCCACGCTGCCGCCTAGATTCTGTAAGGCGATCCCCAGGTTCAAGCCGCGGGGGAAGGGTCTGCCAAATTTCAGACGATGGTTGCGCGCTTCTTCATCTAATTTCCCCAGCGTGATGCCTGGAAAAAGACCCGCATATGCCGCGCCGACGTCAAAAGCGGTCTTGTAGGTTTTCGTGTCCGATTCGTTGAGCGGCGTGAAAGGAAAGCGGTTTTTGGTCGAGAGAATTTTCAAGGCCAGTCCTACGGAGACCCCCCGCCAGGGTTTTCCTGCTAAAATCAAGGCGCTGGCTTCTTCGGGAGGATACGATGTGCCTTCTTCCCCTTTGCGGTTCAGATAATTCACGCTGATGTAGCCGAATTCGGTGTGAGCCGCGGCGTTCAGAACGAGGAGATCGTAGCCTCGCTGAAAATACGGGCGCGGATTGGAATAGACTGTGCCGCCTACATCGCCCATAAACGCTTGCGCCGCAGGATTGAGCAATCCGCTGGAAGGATCCCCCAGCAACGCGCCGCAGCCGCCCATCCCTTCCGATCGGGCGCTGGTTCCCAGGAGGAAGAGCTTGCCCGCCGTATTGATCGGATAATTCGCCCCGGATGCGGTTTGCGTCAGCAGCCAAAGAAACAGCGGAAAGGCAACCCGCCTCATACGTCAATGCTCCGGGGAGCGGGGCCGTCATACTCGAAGGGCGGCGGACCCAGTCTGCGCATCGTTTTCTCGCGAGTCCATTCCTCGTACACGTGGGCGATCAATCCCGGCACGCGGCTGATGATGAAGAAGCCCTTGCCCATCCTCCAATCGAAGCCCATTTCGCTGATGACGGCCGCGATAGCACCATCCACATTCAGCGGCAAGTCCTTCCCGGACGTGCGCTCCAGTTCATCCTGAATCGCCACCGCCAGCTCGATGATCCGCCCTTTGTAGCCGATTCTCTCGGCGATCTCCAGCAGCTTCAAAGTCCGAGGATCCCGCTTGTGAATGCGGTGCCCGTACCCCGGCATGCGCTTGCCTTTTTCCTTCATCTCTGCGACGAGCTGTGCGGCGAGTTCGGCGGGGGAACCGCTTTTGCGCGCCCATTCCTGCAGGATGCGGGCGCACTGTTCGATGGCGCCGCCGTGGGAGTCGCCGATCGTCATCACACCCGCCGCGACGGCGCAATTGAGAGGATTCCCGCCGGAAAAGACCGTCCGCGCCGCGAGATTGGAAGGCGGAGTCGGTCCATGGTCAATCGAAGAAACCAGCATCGCCTCCATCATGCGGCGCTGCTGATTGTTGGGTAATTCCCCTTTCAAGATGAGGTAGATCGCATCCGAAAAGGAGAGATGCTCCATCATTTCCGCGATCTCATACCCGCGGACTCGGATCGTGCCGCCGGATACATCCGTGACGGCGGTTTTCCAAGGTTGTTCAGCCATCGTTGACTCAATCTGAAATGGAAATTTCTATTATCAGGTAATCGAATCTGCGATAAATAGTGCAAAACAGATCTGCAATGCCGTTGATGCACCATAATACGAAAAAACTGATGGATATGCAAGCAATTTCAGCGGAGTCCGCGCAGGCGGAAATGCAATATTTTGCATCTTGTTTTAACGGATGCTTTTATTATTTTATGGAAAAAATGCTTGTATCTTTGATTTAAACGCAATAAATTTAGCAAAACGACGCACGAAAAAGAATCGTCCAATTCGACAGGAGAACAGAATGAGAACCCACACCGTTTCCTGGGTGTTGCTGATGCTGCTGGTACCGGCAGTAGTCTTCGGCACGCCGCAAAAAGTTACCAAGGGCCCTATGGTAACGCTACCTGTTATGGGGTACAACGACCCGATCGTTGACGCTCCGGTAGTGCCGCCGCCCTACCTCACTCCATTGACGGATGAGGTCACCGTCCTGGGCGATACGGTTACGATCGGGACCACCTGGTACGAAAACCAGCACAACGGTACCATCGGACGCATGGTCGTCAAAGATGAGCTGGGCTTCCTGCATTTCGTCTGGATGAACGGATTGAACAACGGCGCTTCCCAGCGTCATGTGTATTACAATGCGATTTTCCCGGACGGCAGCCAGCTCTATCCGCAGTCCGGCTACGCGGTGGAATCCGCCACCCGCAGCGGATATACCTGCGAAGCCGTAGGCTGGGGCGGCATTGCGTTTCCCGCCTTTCATCAAGTAACCACCACGAGCAATGCCCATTCCGCTGTAGCGACGGATTACTTCCCCCACACCGCCGCCTTCTTGACCTTCGAACTTCCGTATTTCCAGGGTCAGGAAATTAATCAGTTCATCTGGCCCCGCATCGCAATGAAGCAGGACGGTCAGATGCTGGTTGTCAGCACGGAATATCAAGCTTCCGCCGGCACACCCCAGCGGCAGACCTGGAGTATGGGCACATATAATCCGACCCTATACCAGATCACCTATACGGACCAGGTCGAGATCGAATACACGATGACCATCGCGGCGGATGTGGCGGCGTCCAGAGTTTCCAATCGGGTGGCGGTGGCATGGACCACCAGCCGCGACGAGGGTTTCCCGGGCGGCGATCCGACGCAGTACAACAACGACATCCACATGCTGATTGACGACGACGGCGTGGATCTGAATTTCAACGACTGGTTCAATCTGACCAATTTCATCTATCCGGAACTATCGCTCCTGCCCGACACGACGCTGGCGGACGGCGACACGATTCGCGCCTACACGGATATCAGCGTCTTCTTTGATGACAACGACTACTGCCATGTCGCCTTCACTACGCCTGGTTACTATGAATTGGAAGGTCTGATTTCCATAGCGCCTTCCCTAATCTGGCATTGGTCGGAAGAGTCCCCCAACGAGTTCAGCCTGGTCGCCAATCACTGGTACCCCAATTATGCTCCGGGCGCCTGGAACCGGAACTGCCAGCGTCCATCGCTGGGACAGGATCCCACCACCGGATACCTCTACTGTATGTATCAGGTGTACGACTCTTCCTCCGTTTCCGCAGGAGGGTATCCTTCAGGTGAAGTGTACATCAGCGTCTCCACGGACGGCGGATTTTCTTGGTCCCGCGGAACGAACGTGACCAATACCGTAAGCCCGAACAACGCGCCCGCCGGACAGTGCCTGTCCGAATTAACCCCCTCGATGGCTGAAATCGTGGACGGTTACTGCCATATCACGTATGTTTTAGACCGCGATGCGGGTTTCGTCGTTCAAACCGAAGGAACCTGGACGTTCAACGAAGTCAAGTATCACAAGGTGCCGGTCAACCTGATCCCCACCACTCCGTTGATTCCTCAGATCCCGTTCCACGTCGAGCATCTGCCGGATACCACGGGAGTAAAATGGGGTCATCCCGTCACGCCTTCGGAATTTGCTCTGGATCAAAACGCTCCGAATCCCTTCAATCCTACCACGACGATCCGCTTCTCGCTGGAGACTCTGGGCGAAGTCAGACTCGCCGTGTTCAATTTGAAAGGCGAAAAGGTGGCGACGATTGCTGAAGGGGTCTTCCCTGCCGGCAGTCACATCGTGGGCTTTGACGGCAGCGCTCTGGCATCGGGAGTTTACATCTACCGGCTCGAATCCGCCGGCAAGACTCTGCAGAAGAAAATGCTGCTGCTGAAGTAGTCGAAACTTAAGCATTACAAGAAAAGCCGACTCGATCCGCTCGCTTTGGGAAAGAGTCGGCTTTCCTTTTGAGTCTGCAAAAAAAAGGGCGGTTATGAAAAAGTTACTTTGGTTGATGCTGATCCTGCTGAGCGCGCCGGCGCTGCTTTTTGCGGATGCAAGGATCGGCCTGAAGATGATCAGTGAGCCGGCCGTCTTCACGGGTTTGGAAGAGGTACCGGCGAATTTGCCGATCGCTTTCCCTCCTTACAAGACGCCCGGACCCGAGGGTCTGGATATCCTCGGAGACACCGTCACTGTGGGCACCACCTGGTATGAGTATCAGCACAACGGACAGATCGGGCGGATGATCGTCTTGGATGATGACGGGTATGTGCATATCGTTTGGACGAACGGACTGGACCAGATGTCCACCAACCGTCACGTGTACTACAACCTGATTGATCCCGCCGGTTCCCAGTTGTTTCCTGGCTCGGGCTATGCGGTCGAATCGTCCGTGCGCGCGGGGTACACGAATCTGGCGGTCGCTCACGACGGCACCGCCTACATCGCGTTTCATCAAATCATCGTGTCGGGCGGCCACGCTCATTCCGCCGTGGCGGTGGACTATTTCCCGAGGATCGGAGCCTTCTCGACCTTCGAGCTGCCTTGGTTTCAAGGGCAGGATCTCGAATACATCTGGCCCAGGATCTCCATGAAACAGGATGGACAAGTCCTTGTTTTGAGTCGGTTGAACGGTGGAGATGGACAAACCTGGTCGTTGGGCGAATATAACGCCGCTCTTTTCACGATGTCGTACACACCTCAGGAATTGACGGAACCGTCCGCACGCATCAGCAACGGGACGGGGGCATCGCACGTCTCCAACCGCATCGGCGCGGCATATAGCGCGAGCCTCAATAACGGCTTCGCCGGCACCTACGCCTGGCTGAACAACGATCTGCATGCGATGGTGGACGATGACGGCGTCAATCTGAATTTCAACAACTGGTGGAACGTGACCAACTTCCTCTCCCCGGATACCACCCTGCTGCCCGACACATTGCTGGCGGAAGGCGACACGCTGCGGGCGCTCACGGACAATTGCGTATTCTTCGATATGGATGGCGTGTGCCATATCGCCTTCACCACGCTCGGGTTTCGCCAGATCGAAGACATCGCCTGGGCGGCGCCTTCCATCATCTGGCACTGGTCGGAAAACACCCCGGACGAGTATCAAGTCATCGCCAACGCCTATTATTGGAATTATCCGCCCGGAGCCTGGAATGTGAACGCTCAGCGCCCGTCACTGGGACAGGATCCCGCCACGGGATACCTCTACTGCATGTATCAGCTGTTTGATTCTTCGACGGTCTCCGCGGGCGGGTATGCATCCGGGGAAATCTACATTTCGGTTTCTATGGACGGCGGCGCCAGCTGGTCAATCGGCACCAACGTGACCAACACCGTCAGCCCCATGAACGCCGCGCCGGGAGAATGCCTCTCGGAAGCCTGGCCCTCTATGGCGGAAAAAGTCAACGGATACTGCCATATCGTCTATGTCTTGGATCGGGATGCGGGGTCCTATCTGCAGACGGAAGGGACGATCACCTTTAATCCCATCATCTATCACAAGGTGTCCGTCAACCTGATCGCGACGACTCCGCTGGTGCCGCAGATCCCCTTCCACGTGGAACATATGCAGCCGCCGGCGTCGGCGCGGCCGGAAACCGTTCAGATTCCACTGCAATTCTCTTTGGAACAGAATTCGCCGAACCCCTTCAACGCCGTCACCGTGATCCGCTTCACTCTGGAGACTCTGAGCGACATCCGCATCCGTTTGTTCAACCTTTGCGGGAAAGAGATCAGAACGCTGGCGCAGGGGACGTATGCGGCGGGCAGTCACACGCTTGAATTCGATTGTGGCGATCTGGCTTCCGGCATCTACATCGTTCAGCTGGAATGTTTCAACCGCACCCTCGAGCGGAAAATGGTGCTTCTGAAATAGCCGTACGTGTCGCTTGATATCCGCCGCGCCAATAGATCCTTGTTGGTTCTTAGGGGATGGCGCGCGTTTCCCGCGTGATGCGGGGAGATGATCATTCTTGTTCAAGGCGTGAGATCCGCCGATTTTCCCTTGAGATTGCGGCGATGGGCGGAAAAACGCGAAAATGCAAAAAATTGCGCTTGCTTTCAGCCGTTCCTGTTCGTAGTTTATAGTAGGAACCTGAAACTGCAACCGCGGTGCCGGATAGCTGGATCCGAAGGAGGAGTGAGCCATGCAGGTGCGGGACAGTGATACATTGTTGCTATACGGACTCTTCCAGAGCATCTGCGGGTGGGCTCTGGAAAAGGGCTACCGTGATATTGCAACGATGAAACATCTCCTCAAGCTGGCGATGATTGATGTCTGCCGCCAGAAGTATGAGGATAAACCCCCGTCGGCGGTGCAGATGTCGGTCGTGGAGGATCTCGGGATTTCGCTGAGGAATGTGCAGTACAGCCTGAAATCCCTGCAGAAGCTGAATGATCTGACCAACAGCTTCGTCAAGATCAGGCAGATCCGCCGCGAGCTGCTGACGCTGATTTCGCAGAAGCCGCAGTCCCTGGAGGAGCTCTTCCCGGAAGTCTCGCATTTCATCCACGCACCCTATGAGCTGCAAAAACGAACGCTGCGCACCATTCTAAGAGACCTCGAACAAAAAGGCTTCATCAGCGCTGAAGTGGTGGATGGTACGGTTAAATATCGCGCGATTGAAGCGCACGTCAGCCTGTTCGATCCGACCGACATCTCAGCGCGCTTATCCGGCTTGTTGAGCCACATTGACGCCTTCCGGAATACAATCGGTGAGCCGTTTTACGGCATCTTTCCCTTAGGCCTCAGACAAGCCAAAGGGTTGCAGACGGCGTTGCACGAATTGCTGCTGGGTACCGGCAACGCGCATGAACACGATTGTAGAGAATCCGGCGCGGTGACGCTGCCTTATTATTACTATCTTGGCTGCACTGCCGTAAAGCGGGAGCATCCGCCGACCTGCGTGGCGGACGCGATGCTGGAGGTGATTCAAGCGCGGTTCAAGGATGCGGATTCACCGTCCATCGCCAGAACGCACTGGTATCATCTGACGCCTGTATCTGCGAAGGATGTTTATGCGGAAGTGACGGGTTTTCTGAAAGGGGAGGTCGCTTCCACGGAGGGGAAATCCACGGGCGAGGAGACGGTGCCTTTCGCATTTTACTTTGGTATGGCGGTTCGTTCAAACGGTTCGTCAAATGAGGGGACGAAATCATGAATAGGAATCAGACGCTTCGACTTGCGGTATTTGTGTCACTGGCTGCGTTATGGGTCACTTTGATGGCACTGCAGCCTGCCGTCGCTTCGAATATCAGGATGGAATCGGGTTCTGCGGCAATTCAGAACCAGCCCCAATTCCAGCATATGCCGGCGACTTGGTTTTTCTGGGGAGGATATTCCGGCGTATGGCTGCCGGATCCGCTCTTCTGGTTCCTCACAGGCAACAGCGGCTGGAAGCCGAATTCGCACGACCTCTTCAACGTTGATCCTGATCCGAGGGATACCATTCGAAATTGCGGAGGGGATGACGGCTTCGCCCCTTCATTGATCAAGAAGCCGTAAGGATTGGTCTGCACAACCGTTCGGAAGGGTCACCTCCTACCCTTGAAGAACAAGTGCAAAAAGAGGCTGTCTCAAAACGCCTAAGACAGCCTCTTTTTTCATGTCTTATTTTATCAGGACAATTCTCTGCGAACTCTGCAGATGATCCGTCTGCAATCGTGTCAGATATACGCCTGCCGGCAGCCCTTCGGCAGAAAACGGCAGACTATGCAAACCCGCCGGAAGCGTAACTCCGTTCAGCAATTCCGCGACCTGACGACCCTGCGCATCAAAAACCGCCAGATGCGCCGCGCCCGGACGATCCAGAGCAAAAGCAATCATGGTGGAAGGGTTGAAGGGGTTGGGATAAGCGCTGATCAGGGAGGAAGAGACCGGCAGCCGCGGCGTCGTAGTCACTACACCGGTGGTGTCTTCACCGGTGACGACGATGTCATCCACCCGGGTGTAGTCATTGGGATTGGTGAAGTTGAAGATGTAAACGCCGAAAGCGCCGTTGGAAATGGCGGAGTCCGTGTATGGACAGCCCGGGAGTTCCTGATCGTCCCAATAGAGCCAGAACTGATTGCCTTCTCCGCGGATCGCCATCTTATGCCAGCCGGTGCTGGAAGGGATACCTCCGGGGATTTCCCCCGCGGACCAATCCCGAATGACTTCCGGCAGGCTGGATGCGATCTTTTTCCGGAATCTCAGACGCTGGTTGGAGTCGAAATCCGTGTCGAATTGATAATAGGAGTTATAGGCTGTGTCTATTTCCGTGTTGTACCGGAATATCAAGGAGTTATAGGGTCCCGACCCCGGAGTTACCGTGGCGTACACGTATGCCGTGAGAGTATAATCCGTGAGATTTTGGTCTCCAGCATAGGTTAATCCGACGCTTCCTCCGGAAAGATTATTCCCGATCTTTCCAATGAAACCGTCTCCGGAGGGATTGCCCGCCATGAAATCCACTTCCATATTGTTGGTGGTGTCTCCGTAGCCGGCGTGCCATTGCAGCGCCATCCCGCCATTGGTGAAGTGCTCTTCATAGAGCACGATCTGACTCCACGCCGCCGTTGCGGCGAAAAGCAGAGCGATCACGGAAACGATCAGCACGCGCATAAAGCCTCCTTTCGGAATGACTGATAGGGTGATTTCAACAAATGATACGAAAAAAAGCGGGTATTGTCAACTTGAAATGCTGCCACTTTTTATTTAGATAAAATAGTGATTTATTTCACATTAACAGACGAATCAGGGTTGTTTCACATTCGGATTGGATAGGAAAAATTTCAACGGCACTCGTCCGAAGGTGATGGATCTGCCCAGCCCCACCAATCTCGATATCAGGAACATATCCGGCTTCGAAAGCGGCGGCTGGGAAGGTGTGATCGAGGCATAGACGAAATCGTCGCTGATCGCAAACGAGAAAACCTTCACGCCCCAGCCGCGACTGAGGTATCCGCGATATGCTTGAATGGAAGGATCCGTTTCTTCGGGATCGAGGAATTTCAGGAGGTTGTCCGCTACCCTGGGACCTATATGCGTAATATCCACGCCTCCTTCTAAATCAAAATACCCATCAGTCCGCACCCCTTGCCCGCGAAAGCGGGCGAAGGCGGTGATTTGCGCTTCTTCTCTGCGCTCGGAATTCCTGATCCCCGGCAGCAAAGAGGAATTCACCGACTCCAGAGCGAATTGCAGACGATATCGCACGGAATCAAGCGAGAGCTCAGGGATGTCCACTCGACCCCCGCCGTAAATCGTCCCGCCGTAGGCTTCCAGGAAAAACTGAGGGAAGGCGAATCTGCCCTGCCGGAAGAATAGATTGCCGCGTAGATTCTGGATTTGATAACCACCGAAATCCGCGCTCGACAGCCGCACCCTGCCGCTCTCGTTCTTGGGTCCGAATTGGTGTTGCATCGAAGCGAATAGAACCGGGTCATCCAAAGCCAGCGGGGAGCTGTTCTCGAAGTGGATTTTCACGCCTTCCTGAGTGATTTTGAACGTCTGCTCGTAGGGAAGCTGGATCGTCAGGTTTTCCGCCTGAAATGCATCTGCCATGCCGACAGTGAAGTTCTCGCTGCGCAACAACCCATTTACATTTACCGTGGAATCCGGCGTGAAGTGCGCTTCCATGGAAGCATTGCATTTTCCTTCGAGCGATAGTTCAGGCAGCGGATGAATGGGTTCTTTCTCGGAAATCGTGAGTTGCGTTTCGAAGTCGAAAGCTATTCTATTTGGAGGAAATTCCGCGTTGACATATGCCTGCGCGTCCAGTCCCAGTTCGCGGGATTCCAGCCAGATCAAGGCATCGCGCAATTGATGCGATTCGGAGAACCTTCCGGATGCCCCCCCTTCCAGATTCCGCAGCGGTTCTTCCCGCACTTTGCGAAGAAACAGTCGTCCGATCTTCGTTTCTCCGGCGAAATTCAGATTCTTATTTTCCCCAGACGCGGTGAAGCTCAGGGATATCGAATCTGCGGTAATTCCGTCGTAGGGAAGCTCCACGGCGAGTTCCGATCCTCGTACGTTGAGATTCTGTTCCCATTGCAGACTGTCCGGCGTCATTCTGCCTCGGGCAAATCCGCTGATATGAATCGCACCGGCGGATCGAATTGCCCTCCCCTGCACAGATGAAAGGGTCTGCAGCAGCGCCGTTAGCTCGCTTAGATCGAACCGGGCGTGGATATCTTGCATATCCCATCCCGGACGATGGTCGAAGGATCCGTGAAAGGATATTGCGCCGTACGGCAAGGCTTCGATGTCGGCGTTTTGCACGTTCAAGCCTGAAAGATCGTCCCGCAAGCTCCCATCTAACGTTGCGTGGATTCGCAGCTCGGGAATTCGCAGGGTGTCGGCTTCCAGCGGAATGGAAAGATCCCGCGGAAATGCGGAAAGCTTCACGCTGAGATTGCGCAATGGATACAATCGAATATCCGCTTCTGCGTCGAGAGATCCCGAATAATCGCCCGCAGTCAGACTTTTCAGATCCAGTCGTTCCAGCCGTGCAGTGATATTCGCGCTGAAACCCGGGGATGCCGCAGGATCATCGAGATTCAGACTATTTGCCTGGAGGACGATGGCGCCGTTTTGAGAGGCTTGTTCGGGTCCATTCGCCTTCCAGTGCAGGCGGAAAGAAGGCTTTATGAGTCCAGGAAGGATGCCGGCGCTGAACTCTCCGGAGATATTTTTCAGCTGGATTGGTTTTTCCCTGTCCGCATTCATCAGAATATGGTTGAATGCGAATTCCGCTTCGGCGGCAAGTCGCAAACTATCGAGCGGCAAGATGCGGGCTTTCAATACGGATCGAACCATCCCGTCGTGGACCTGGAAACCGACGGCTGGATTTCTATATTCGAGGCTGGAAATACTCCAGGGTATCACTATGCTGAGCGACGGTTCAGTGCCGCGCAGGGAACCGGTCACGGATGCTTCGCGGATCTGCAATTTGCCGGTTGCTTGCGGCGCGCTGCCGCCGTCTATTGCCGATTCTGGGAAAAGATTCTGAAAAAGCGACTGGAATTTCCCGAAATCCAGTTCGGCGAATAAGATGTTTGCTGAAATCGCTCCCGTTTTAAGAATATCCGGTGCTTTCCCGCAGGTTTGCAGAGAAAGCCAGTCTTCGACGCGCAGCGTGAGGCTGTCCAGGACGATGTTGCGGTATCCGATCAACCGGGCGCGGGCGCGCGATTCGATCATCGAAATTTCGACGAACGATGAGCGGTTTCCCGAGTGCAGCTTCAGAGCCGGCGACAATCCCCATTGGAAAACGGCTTCAGCGGAATCCGCCGCAATCACCGCTCGCAGGGAAAAGTCTGAAGGTGAGGTAAATGAAACCTGGAGATTCGGCGATTTTCCGCTGATGCGCAGGGAGTCGTCCTGGCGGATTGTGAGGTTTGCGAACAAATCCCCTTCTTTTCGGACAGCGATATCCTGCGATTCAATTTGTATATTACCCGTTGAGGCGCTGAAATCACCGGATGCGCTGCGCAGGGATAGATCCAAATGAAGGTCGCGAAGGGATAGACGTGCGATCTCGATCGAGATCGGGAGAGAAAATTCAGGGCGCAGTTCCAATGCCGCGGCAGTGCTATCCGACGGCACCGGTTCTGCGGAGGCGGTGTCCGGTATTTCTATGGATGCGAAGACGTGTGGATTGTCCAGTTGTAGCTGCGTGATGACGAGTTTCTTCTCCCAGATCGCAGGGATGCGGTATCGAAGCGTGAGTTTATCCACCTGCAAACGCCAGTATCCTGCGGAATCCGCTGCGGTTACGCCCCGTAAATCCAACCCCTTCAGGAATCGAATGCGACCGCTTTCGATGCTCAGCTGCAACGATGTCGAAGAGGTGATTTTTCGTTCAATCAGCCGCAGGAGATATG
The DNA here is from genome assembly GCA_964623265.1 of uncultured bacterium. Classification (GTDB taxonomy): domain Bacteria; phylum Electryoneota; class B3-LCP; order B3-LCP; family B3-LCP; genus CAZUTK01. The sequence goes on from CAZUTK010000009.1 coordinate 52,567, forward strand.
CGTCGGGAAGAAATACAGGGCGGAAGAGGGTTAAAAGCAGAATCAGCAGGATTGCTCCGAGAAATGCGTAGAATAGCCCTCTTTTCAGGTGGGATCGCCTTGACATTGAATGCGACCGAATGGATGGACACTATTCCGCCGCCGCGGCGCTTCTGAAGTAGTCGGGCAGCGAGTCGTAATAAGCTTTCATCAGAGCGTTGAGATCCAGTCGAACCCATTCGCCGATGATCAAGCGGCTCTTGCCGACTCTGCCAATTTCACAAACCGGAATCCCCATAAATTCAGCCAGGTTGATGATTTCCGCCGCGTTTTTTGGAGAAGCGGAGAGGATGATGCGCGCGGGGCTTTCCGCAAACAGCAGGTCGGCGATGCTCAGATCGCCCTTTTCCAGGTTGATTTCCGCGCCGATAGGGCGGTTGCGGTTCAGGATGCAGCATTCCGCCAGCGCCGCAGCCAAGCCGCCTTCCGAACAATCGTGAGCGGAACGCACCCAGCCGTTCCGGATCATTTCGCGCAAAACGAATTGCGTGCGCTTCTCCATTTCGAGGTCCAGTTCCGGTGCATCGCCGGCGATGACGCCGTACAGGTGTGCCAGGTATTCACTTCCCCCTAGATCCGGTCTGGTATTCCCTAAAAGGATGATTCGGTCGCCTTCCTCCTGAAAATAAGATCGAACCGCGCAGTCCACATCTTCGAGGACGCCCAACATGCCGATGACCGGCGTGGGAAGGATGGAAGTCGCCTCGCTTTCATTGTAAAAGGAGACGTTGCCGCCGGTGACCGGAGTGTTGAAAACCCGGCAGGCTTCACCCATTCCCGCCACGGCTTCTTTGAAAAAATAGAAGGATTCCGGCTTGTAAGGATTGCCGAAATTGAGGCAGTTGGTGATGGCGATGGGTTCGGCGCCGGTGCAGGAAACGTTGCGGGCGGCTTCCGCCACAGCCAGTGCCGCTCCGCGGCGGGGATTCAGATACACGAAGCGGGGATTGCAGTCTGTAGTCATCGCCAGAGCGATGGGGGTATCTTTGATCCAGAGCAGGGCGGCGTCGCCGCCCGGGCCGAATACGGTGTTGGTGCGCACGGTGGAATCATATTGACGGGTCACCCAGGCTTTGTCACAAATGTTGGGCGAGGAGAGCAGTTGCAGTAGCGCTACGTTCCAGTCGCGGTCCTGGCGGTAGGGATTCAGGTCGGCGGCATTGAATTCGTCCAGATATTCCGGGCGCTTTGCTTCCCGGTGATAGACCGGTGCACCGCCGCCTAAAACCAGATCCCAAGGGGGGATGTCGCAGACTTGCTCGCCTTTGAAAAAGACCCGCATCCTGCCGTCGTCCGTCACTCGACCGATGCGTTCGTGGAGCAGTTCCCAGCGGTCGAGGATCCGCTCGGCTTCGGCTTCTTTTCCCTTCTGCACAACTGCCAGCATTCTCTCCTGAGACTCGGAGAGCAAGATCTCGTACGCCGTCATTCCTTCTTCCCGAAGCGGCACTTTGTCCAGATCGAGCACGATTCCGGACTTTCCCTTCGCCGCCATTTCGCTGGATGAGCAGGTGATGCCGGCGGCTCCCATATCTTGAACGCCCACCAGCACGCCCGCCTTTACCAATTCCAGAGTGGCTTCCAACAACAGTTTCTCCGCGAAGGGATCGCCCACCTGAACGGACGACCGCTTCGATTCGCTCGCATTGCTGATCTCTTCCGAGGCGAACGTAGCTCCGTGGATGCCGTCTCTGCCGGTGCGTGATCCGTAAATCATAACGGTGTTGCCGGCGCCTTTCGCCACCGCCGAGGCGATGCGGTCCTTGTGCACAACGCCCACCGCCATGCAGTTGACGATGGGATTGGCGCTGTACCCGTCATGGAAGAAGACTTCGCCCGCCACGGTGGGAATGCCTAGGCAGTTGCCGTAATCCCCGATGCCGCGCACGACGCCGTCCATCAGGAAGCGGTTGCGCGCCGTTTCCAGCGGACCGAAGTGCAGCGAATCCAGCGAGGCGATGGGCCGGGCGCCCATCGTGAAAATGTCGCGCATAATGCCGCCCACACCGGTGGCGGCTCCCTGATACGGTTCCACGGCGCAGGGGTGATTGTGCGATTCGATCTTGAACGCCACTGCCAAGCCATGCCCGATATCCACCAGACCGGCGTTCTCTTCGCCGGCTTCCGCCAGCATCCGCGGGCTGGACCGCGGCAGTTTCTTCAATTCCGCGATGGAATTCTTATAGCAGCAGTGCTCCGACCACATAACCGAAAACACTCCTAATTCCGCGTAGGTCGGCGTGCGTCCGAGGATCTCCAGAATGCGTTGGTATTCCTCTTCGGAAAGCCCATGCTGAAGGGCGAGGGCAAGGTTGACGGGGGGGGGAATTTTCATTGGAAAACGGCTAATGCAACAGCAATTGATTCCTTTTAAATTCGAGTAAAATATATCCAATTCACTGCCGAAATGCAAGCCTTAGGCGCTGAATCTGCTTCAGCTAAAAACTCTTCAGGCCTTCAAATCCCCGTTCAGCGCTTTCAGACCGATCTTCAAGGGAATGATCGTCAGCAAGATCCCCAAAGCGATGATCATGATGGTTGCCGAGATCCACTCGGTCAGAGGGAAAATCACGGCGAAGCGCGTGAATTTATAGTGCAGATAGGTGGGCCAGGCGAAAATAGAGGTGATGAGCACGACGAAGACCAGACTGAGGAAAATGCAGAGAACGCCGCCGGGAGTATTGGCGATCTTCATGGGATTGCGCTGGGAAAAGTCCGCGTACAAAGCTCCCAACCCCAGCGACAAAGCCGTCATCGAAAAGCAGACGACGAAAACCGCCAGAAGCGATAGCTGGATCAGCGCGGAATGCATATGAAGCGCCAGTCCGCCGATGCCCACCATCGTCCCCGCGAGAAAGAAGAGCGGCAGGAACGACTGCCAGAATTTGGACCAGATGAGCGCATCCATCGCTACGGGAGCGGAACGCAAAATCCAGATCGCCTGCCCTTCCAGGCTGATGATCGGAAAAACAAAACGTCCCGCGACCGCCGCCGCAAAATAACAGGAGAAGCAGAAATTGCCGTAGTAGAGCAGCATCTTCCAGAATTGGGATTCCACATCGAAAAAGCGGTGAATGTTGAGGAAATTCCCGAGATAGAGAGCCCAAAACGCCAGCAGGAAAAAGCTCTGACCCCATTGCAGCGGATAGCGTTTGAACTCGAGAAAATCCTTTCTGAACAGACTCAGATAAAGCGGCGAGATGCCGGGAATCTTCCGCCAGAAAGACGGGTAGAAGAAGGTTCGGCGCCGTTTCCTTTCGGGGGATCGGTCGCCTCCCGCCAGCCAGCTCTGATAATACAGGACGCGGCCCATATCCAGCACCAGCAGGACAATCAAAGCGCACAGCCCCAAAAGCGTCAAGATGATCCGTTCCAGATCGGCGTAACGCTCTTCGAGGATTGTGAAAAAACCTCTCGCAATCAATTTGTGAGGTATCAGGGTGACATTCTGATCCTTGCTCGCTTCGAGAAGCGTGAATAGATAATCAAGCCCTCTTTTCCCGACACCCCGGCGATTCACGACGATTAGAATGAAAACGAGGATCACCACGCCCGCCGCGAGAAGCCCCCAATACAGCAGTTTCCGGCGCGAGACTCCTCCGAACAACCAGCGCAGCAGAACCGCCGCCCCTACTCCGATGGAACCGGAAATCAGCACTAAAGGCAGCAAAAGCCCCGCGAACAGGCTGAAAAGAGTAATCCAATGAACCTGGAAGAACACGGCGTACGAGAGGATGAACGGAACCGTCAATACGACTAAAGCCCAGGAGCTGTACAGGATGACTTCGAAGTATTTCGCCGTGAACAGAACCCCCTCCGAGATCGGAAGCGAGAAAAGCAGGCTTAACTCGTCATCGCGGTAGAGCATGGAAAGAGCGGTCAAGGCGGTGGAGATCATCAGCAAGATGAAATAGAAAAGAAAGGCGAGTTCGAAGAATCGAGCCATGACCAATTTCCCCAGATCGGGGATGTTCATCAGGTAGGAGAAGATGAAAAAGTCAAAGCGGTAGATCAGCGCCGCGATAGCCGCCGCCAGAAAAAGTGAGACCATCATGCGGGCGATCTGGCCGGATTTCAAGCCTTTCAGAGCCCCCAGCCAATCCGCCAGCCGCAGGTTCAGCAAAAGACGCAAAGCATTTAAGTCTTGCTTCACGTTCATGCAATGTCCGGTTGGGATTCGTTTGTGATGCGCAGGAAGGTCGCTTCCAGGTTGGCGTCCCCGCTCTGACGGATCTCTTCCAGTGTGCCCAATGCCAGCAGTTTGCCGCGATCGATGATTCCCAGTCGGTCGCAGAGTTCCTGCGCAATGGGAAGAACGTGTGTGGAGAAGAAGACGGTGGCGCCGTTGGAAGCGCGTTCGCGCAGGACGTCTTTGAAGATGCGCGCCGAACGGGGATCCAAGCCCACCAGCGGTTCGTCCAAAATGATCAGAGCCGGATCGTGAGCGAGCGCCGCCATGACGGCGATCTTCTGACGAGCGCCGTGCGAATAACTCTCGATGCGTTCGTCCAGAAGCGAATGCATGCCGAATAGGTTCGTCAGCTCTTCCAATTTTCCGTTCAGCGCCATGAGGGGAACGTTGTAAAGTTTGGCGTGGAACTCGATGAATTCACGGCCCGACAGACGCTCATAGAGGTAAGGTTGGTCTGGCACATAGCCCATCATCCATTTGGCGCGGCGCGGATTTAAGGCGATGTCTATCCCGTCAATCAGCACGCGCCCGTAGGTGGGTTTCAGCAGTCCGGTGATCAGCCGGATCGTGGTGCTTTTTCCCGCTCCGTTCGGGCCCAAAAATCCAAAGATTTCGCCCTTGCGGACGTGCAGATTCAAATTATCCACCGCCCGCACTCGAGCGAAATCCTTGATTAAGTTTTCCAATCTGATCATAAGCTGCGAACCGCCGATTTTCCAAAATATACCGCCCCGATGACGAAAAGACAAGTAAAATGTGCGGTGTTTTGATCGCGGGCGGGCATAGCGGCGGCGGTTCGAGTAGCGCGCCCTCATTCATCCGGTTATGACCGCAGCGGAATATTCAGCAGGTTCGAGGCAGCATCCTACCACAACTATGCGCTGGTTATGGTTTCCATCCTTTCACAGTGATGCTCTCCACAGCCCCCATAACTTCTTTTGCCTGTTCCGCGGGAATTCCGGCTTCCTGAATTAAGCTCTGAACGGAAGGGTCGTTGGCGAGGTAGTCCACGGGGAAGACCTTGGATTCCAGAACCATCACTTTGTGAAATCCCGCTTTCCTGATCAAATCGAGATAACGGTCTTTCAACAATGCGCCCGAGATGCAGCCGTTGTACGCAGCGACGGATCGTCGAATGAATTCCGGCAGGGGTTTGGTGAGGACGATGTCCGACACCACAAATCTGCCGCCGGATTTCAATACTCGGTGCATCTCGCGGAAAACCGCTTCTTTATCGGGGGAGAGATTGATCACGCAATTGGACAGAATTGCGTCCACAGCGGCGTCTGCGACAGGTAAATGTTCGATTTCACCCAGACGAAATTCGACATTGGTGTAGCCGCCGCGAGCCGCGTTGCGCCGCGCCAAGTCAATCATATCCGCGGTCATATCCACGCCGATGACACGGCCCTCTGATCCCACTTCCCGCGCCGCGAGGAAACAATCCAGACCGCCACCCGAACCCAGATCTAGAACAGTATCCCCCGGTTTCAATTCCACCTGGTTGACCGGACTCCCGCACCCCAATCCGAGATTGGCATCCTCTGGGATGGAACTCAGTTGTTCGTCGCTGTAACCCAACCCTTTGCTGGTCATCTCTGGATAATTTCCTCCGCAGCAGCTGCTTGCGGGACCGCAGCAAGAGCTCTTTTCGCGTGCGATCCTGCTGTATCCTTCGCGGACGGTTTTCCTGATGTCTTCTGAAGTCATTTTCCGTTCTCCTCGTCGTCTTCAAGGTTTATCCGTTATTTCCTGCATCAATGGTCCGATGAAGTCCTGGACCAAAGTGGACAATTCTTCCGTCTTGAGCAGAGCGAAACAGCAGATCACCCCTTCCTTTTCGAAGCTGATCAGCGCCAGTTTCGATCCAGGCTGGATTCCGCTCCGCTCCCGCAATTCTTTGGGCAGAACCATCTGCCCGCGCTCATCCACGCTGAGCACCGCTTCCAGTTTGCAGCAGCTTCTGCCTGAGTCATTCCGCAGGCAGGCATCGGGTTTGAATTTCAATTTCATATGGATCCTAAATGGATCATTATTCAGAATTATAAGAAATTTCAGAATAATATACAATCAAAAAATCTCTGCAGCAAGCATTTTTTCGAATTTTTTCGTTATGTATCATCCCGCCCAAAATCCTTTGACTTTGTTCGATGGGTAATATATATTATAAAGATATAAAAAATCTTCTTCAAGAAAACAATGCCCGAATTAGCTAAGATCTACGATCCCACACTGGTCGAAGACAAATGGTATCGCTTTTGGGAGGAGAACGACCTCTTTCGAACGACCGCGGGTTCCGATAAAAAGCCCTATGTGATTATGATGCCGCCGCCCAATATCACCGGCATCCTGCATATGGGGCATGCGCTGCAGGACGCCGTCCAGGACGCTCTGATTCGATATCATCGCATGAAAGGCTTCGAAGCGCTCTGGCTGCCGGGCACGGATCACGCGGGGATCGCCACGCAGAATGTAGTGGAACGTGAACTGGCGGCAAGGGGGATCCGACGGGAGGAATTGGGGCGCGAAGCGTTTCTGGCGGAAGTCTGGAAATGGAAGGAGAAACACGGTGGCATCATTTCACGGCAAAAGCGTCGGCTGGGCGATTCCGCGGACTGGCACCGGGAACGCTTCACGATGGACGAAATGCTCTCCCGCGCCGTGGCGGAAGCCTTCGTGCGCCTTTACCAGGACGGCTTGATCTATCGCGGGGATTATATCGTCAACTGGTGTCCGCGTTGCGGCACCGCCATTTCGGATGAAGAAGTGGATCACCGCGAAACGCAGGGGCATCTCTGGTACATCCGCTACGCATTGAAAGGGACGGACGAGTTTCTGACGGTCGCCACGACGAGACCTGAGACGATGCTGGGGGATACCGCTGTCGCTGTTCACCCCGATGATCCGAGGTATCGTCATCTGCAGAGCAGGATTGCCATCCTTCCGGTTTTAAATCGGGAAATCCCTGTGATTTTCGACCGCTTTGTGGATCCCGAGTTCGGCACTGGGTTGGTCAAAGTAACACCGGCGCACGACCCCAACGACTTCGAAATCGGAAAGCGTCATCAACTCCCGTTCGTCAAGGTCATTGACGAGAGCGGGAAGATGACCGCGCAAGCCGGACCGGATTTCCAGGGGATGGACCGTTTCGCCTGTCGGGACGCTCTGGTGGAACGGCTGACGCAGCTCGGCTTGCTGGAGAAAACGGAAGATCATCGCCATGCCGTGGGGCATTGTATGAGGTGTAAGACGGTCATCGAACCGTTTCTCTCACGCCAGTGGTTCGTGAAGATGAAGCCTCTGGCGCAGCCCGCCGTCGAAGCCGTGAAGTCGGGGCGCATCCGGTTCGTGCCGCCGCGTTGGGAGAAAGTCTATTTATCTTGGTTGGATGAGATCCGCGACTGGTGCATCTCCCGCCAGCTCTGGTGGGGACACCGCATCCCGGTTTACACCTGCGAAAAGTGCGGCGAGACTCTGGCATCCGCGCAGGCGCCCGAACACTGCCCTAGCTGCGGCGGTCGCAGGATGACTCAGGATCCGGATGTTTTGGATACCTGGTTTTCTTCCTGGCTCTGGCCGTTTTCCACTCTGGGCTGGCCGGAGGATACCCCGGCTCTGCGTTATTTTTACCCCACAGATGTGCTGGTTTCCGGGTATGACATCATCTTCTTCTGGATCGCCCGCATGATTATGGCGGGTCTGAAGTTCACGGGGCGGGAACCGTATCATACGGTTTATATCACAGGAATGGTGAAAGACGAGCAAGGCCGCTGGATGTCCAAATCGCTGGGCAACGGCATAGACCCCATCGAAATGATTGACCGCTACGGCGCCGATGCCGTGCGCTATTCGCTGGTTGTCCTGACGACGGAGGGGCAGGACATCAAACTGGCGCCTTCCCGCTTCG
>CAZUTK010000010.1:0-57028 GCA_964623265.1 uncultured bacterium
TTGGTAGTGGTGGGAATGGTGGCGGTTGCCGCCTATGCCATTGACCCCCCACCGGTAGGTGGATGGAATGGACTATGGGGTCAAGACTGCACAGACTGGGTTTGGTTTGATCCACAATCAGGTTGGGGCCCCTATGAGGCAGTATATGATCCAGTTGCAAATGTTTTCAAAGTTTGCGGATCCACCACGTTGGAATGGCCTACTCTGACGGTAGATATGTACATCGAGTGGGAAATCCTGGTGTACTTCCAGTATACTCATGTTCAGGTGCACCTGGCTTCTTTCTATGACCCGGTCACGGTAGAAATGACCGGCAACTACATCAAATCCAATGGACCCAGCCGTTTCCAGATCATTGCGCAACCAGGCTACACCACAAACTATCTGAAATGGTTGACTCCTGTAGTTCCAGGATATTCAGGAACGAACTGCCCGATTACAGCATGGGAAATCAGCATAAATGGAGGTCCTTGGGTATCAATGAACGGCCTTCCTGGTGAGACCCGCTGGTGGGATTTCTCATCCTGCGATCAATATTTTGCCTATCGCTTTGTGATCGATCCTGAGTATCACCAGGCAGCAGGGCACTATGATTTACAAGTGATTCTTTGCCCGATTCCGCCGGCGTAATGTCCTTCGACAGGCTTCCGGATATTGCCCGGGTATTTGGAAGCCTGTCACTATAAAATAAAAATGACAAACTGCTGAAAACATCCTACATAAGGAGGATCAGATGTCGCGAAGGCTTTTATTCATTTTCATTTTGACCTGTGCTTTCGCCTCAATTACGCATTCATTCGATCCGCCCTGGCAAAGGCCACCCTATCCCTGGGGCAGAGACACGACGGAATGGATTTGGAAAAAGATATCCAGCGGACCGACGCAGGCTTATTATAATCCAGAAGAGGAGATGTTCTATCTTTGCGGGGGCGATCCTGTGCAGTGGCCGATGCTTTACGTTGAACTTTTCATCGAAATGGAGATGGAAATTGACGTCGGTAATATCTATTCTCAAAGCACTGACGAACACCAGGATTTCGCAGATCAATGGTATGTACATGGGACGGCGCAATCCGATGTACCTGCATTATTTCGAATTCTAACAGAAAATGAAGATGAAATCAACTCTTACGCCCCCATCACCGGCGATCCTATCGCCAACAACGACCGACCATCCCACATAGAATGGGAGATCTCCACGGATGGGGGATATTCCTATAAAGAGCTGAGAGGAGACCGCAAAATCAAGTATTATCAATTCGACTCCTGGTTTAATTCGTTCATAGTGAAAATAACCATACCACCGGAAAAAAACGGACAGAATAGAATGAACCGCGTCGCAGCTTCCATCTATCCGCTACCCCGAAACTGACTTTCAGAAACACAATAAAACACTAAAGGAAGTCCAATGAACGCTTACCCAAACAGGAAATTCCATCTCATCTCCTTCATCCTGTTCATTATTTTGCTGCAAGGCGCCCTTTCAACCGCTCATAGTACTCTTGGTATGAAGCCACAAATCAAGGAGTTGAATATCAGCCGCGGCGGTTCGAACGAATTCAATTTCACGATCACGAATCACGGGAACGAACCTTACCTATTATTAATGCTCGTTGAAAATATGGATATGGATGCGGACGGGCAGGCTTTTGCAGCGGATCCGGAATATAAACGCGGATGCGCTTCTTGGATAACTTTCAATGAAGAATCGTTCTCCTTGGAACCGGGACAATCCAAAGATGTCAAGACGCGAGTCCGAGTTCCCAAGGATGCAGCAGGAAGTTATTTTTCGATCGTCCGTTGTATGCTTGCGGATGAAAAGACAGTGGAATTAGGAAAAAGCCAAAAATCAATTTCCGCTCTGGGGCTGAGCATCGGCGTCGGTGCATACGTTTTTGTAACGATTCCAAGCAGTTCCAACAAAATTTCACTTAAGCCCGATTCAATCAGCATTTACCCGGGAATCAGCAGCGCCAAGGGTCCTTTGGCTAAGAATGCAGAGAACGCATCACCTTGGAAGATCCAGGTTTCGTTGCGGAATGAGGGGAATGTCTATACTCAAGCATATGGCGAAATTTCGATTTACACAAAGGGGGGGCGTATCGTTGAAAAGAGCAGCCTAACGGCAGGCAGAGGTTATATCTTCCCAGAACGGACGCGTATTTTCATGGCGACGGGAACTAAATCTTTAGAGGATGGAGCCTACCTTGCGCGGGTGAATTTCGCCTCAAAAGACGGCAAAACCGGTCGAGGTATTTTTCCGTTTTCGATCGTCAACGGCAAAGAGCATCTCGGCACAGAATCCGAAGAGATTTTATCCTTGGCAAGGGCTTCGTCACCAGGCTTTTTTTTATCTGAGCGATACATTGATTTGGACGTAATGCCCAATGCTCATCGAACGAAGGGCGTTTCCATATTCAATAATAAAAAGGATACACTTGTCGTATATCCAAAGGTAATCGAATGGCTGACGGACAAAAAAGGAGTCATCACTTTTTACGACATAGGAGAAGCGGATTGCGAGAGGTCTTGCGCAAAATGGTTGACTCTGACGCCCGATTCTCTCATTATCCCACCGAACACGAAGAAAGATATCAGAATAACTTTAAATGCACCACCTCAAATGGACGGCGAATATTACGCAGGGATTCGGTTTGAAACAGCAGATTTGCGAAAGGATTTGCCCGTTGAGTTTTTATTGCCGAGCACCATGCTGTTGACTTCATCGGATAAAAGAACGAAAAAGGAAATAGGCTCAATCATAGAAATAAACAAGAAAAAACTGGAACGAAGTGGATGTCTGTTTGAAGTAAAATTTGAGAATAAAGGTAACACTCATTGTTTCGCGGATGGTGAAATAGAAATATATGGACCGAACGATGCAAAGATAGGTGAACCAATAAAATTCGGAAGCAGAGATGACTTCATTTTCCCCGGTGTGATCCGCACATACGAAGTAGCACTTCAAGAGACCTTGGAAAAGGGGTTTTATCGGGCGTATGTGAAAATATCCTATGCTGAAAAAACAAAGAGTTTAGTTGAGAATTTCAGCTTTCAAATTAACTGACAAGAGAATAAAATCGTGTTTAGACAAGAGCGAATTATGCAGTTACAGAAATTTCATCACAATTGCTTCTCTGATGAAGCAAGCATTCTCTGCTTTATTACAGCCGTTTGCTTGTCATTTCAATCGGCACTTGCGGCCGATTACTCGGCTGATACGGGGTTTTCAAAGCAAATCACTCAAGATAACCTATTACGAATGGACGACCAGGGGATCAGCAATGAATTCCTGAATCCTAATTTGCTGGATATCGGTGCGACACCAGTTTGGCTTGTTTATGGTTTGAATTGGACGCACTGCCAAATTCATTTTTCCGGATATTATGAACCTGTAGAGATCCTATTGCCCGGTTTCATCAACTCAAACAAGCCCGAGATCCTTAGGCTGTTTGCCATAGAACCTCAACCGGGCGGTTTGCCGAATCTATATTTTATCAACGATATTCTGGGGAATCCGCCGCCGATGGAAATCAGCACGAACGTGGATATTCCATTGGAATGGGAAATTTCTTTGGATAACGGTCCATTTAAACCGTTAACACTTCTTCCTGATAACTCGTTAACTACGATTTTTCCGCCGGGTCAACATGATTTTCAAATTCGAATAACCTGTTTACTGCAACCGTATCAAGCCGGCGGCTACTACCATCTGCAGCTCAGTCAGACCCTGGTGCCGCAGCTGTAGCCTGCGTGCGGGTGCATTGACCGATATTTTTTTTCGTCCACTTTTTTCTGCATTAAGAGCTGCTCCCGGCTCGCAGGGGAGCGAGCTCGCATCAGCCGCCTCGGTGTCTCTATTAAACATTTGCTCCGAGGCGGTTTTTATCACGCGGGGTAGAATGTAAGATGATCTTCTTTGACTCTATGAGGAACAGCACGATCATGGGAAAAACGCCGCTGCGAAAAACAACCGTTCATCTGCTCTTGGCCGCAGCGATTCTCTGCGCCGCTGCGCCGTTGCCGATTATTTCGTTTTGCCGCGCCGGAGTCCCGCCTGCTATGCAGACCGACAACATTCTTCAGGTCGCGAGGGAATTCCTTCGAGAGCACCGCTATCTTGAAGCGGTCAGCCTGCTACGGGAACGGCTGGCGGTGATGCCTGCGGGCGAGCCCCGCCTGCCGCTTTTGCTGCTGCTGGCGGACGGACTGATGGGCGTGGGGGATTTGGCCGGAGCGGAAGGCGTGCTGATGGAAGCGGAGACGCAAGTCGTCACCACCGGTCAAATGAAGGCGGTCGAAAGGCGGCGGGAAAAATTGGAGAAACTGCGCCTTAAGCTGCCGCCGCAGGCACCGCCCGCCGAAGCGGAGCAGCCGATTCAAGCGGAGATTCCCTTTCAACCCGGCACGACGCCCGTAACCAACTCCTTCTTCGAAACGGACGTCCGCCAGGTCCTGACGGATCTTTCGATGGAAGCCGGCGTCCCCATCCTCTGGGACGCCACCGTGCAAGGGTTGGTGACTTATGAAGCTCAGGAAAAACCGCTGGAGGAGGTCTTGAAGGCGATCCTTCTGCCGATGGGTTTCACCTATTCGTTCGAAGACGACGCGTATTACGTCGGCTCCGCCAAGCCGGAGGATCCTGCTTTCGGGCTGCTCTCCAAGACGGACGTGGTGACTTTAGCCAATGTGGACGCGACGGAGGCGATCGGGATGTTGTCGGACTTCTTCAAGAAGTACGTGAAAGCTTCCAAAAACAGCAATATGGTCTGCATCACGGCTCCGCCCAACTGGATCGAGCGCATCAAGGCGGATTTGATTGCGCTGGATGCACCCCCCGCGCAAATATTAATCGAAGTGATCGTAACCGAAATCTCAAAAGAAGCTCTGCGGGAGATGGGGCTGGACTGGTCGCTGACCGGATTGAAAGATAATCCCGTCTGGGAGCTGACCACCGATAACACGAAGATTGAGAATCCGCCCATTCTGTGGAATTACACGGAATTGGGCGCGGAAATCGGAGATTACACGGTGGATTTGGCGGCGTCGCTGGAGATGCTGATGCAGTCAGGCAAGGCGACGATCCGAGCCAATCCGCGCATCACCACGATGAACGGACGAGCGGCGCAGATCAGCATCACGAAGGACCAGTATTTTATCATTCAGACGGGGTCGTCGCAGTATTATCAATACAACACTCTGCAGGCGGTCAGCACGGGGATCAAGCTGGAGATCACGCCGTACGCGGCGACATCGGGTGAGATCACCGTCTATGTAAAGCCTCAGATCGGGGACGTGGTGGGCAAAGGCACCAACGATCTGCCGGAGATCAGCACGCGCGCGGCGAACACCTCGGTCAGAGTGAAGAACGGCGAGACTTTTACGATCGGGGGTTTAAGCCTGCAGCAGGAGAAGAACGTGCAGAAGAAGCTTCCTCTTTTGGGGGACATCCCGATCCTGGGCTACCTCTTCCGCTACGATCGCCTGGATGTGAAGGAGACGGAGCTAGTCATCTTCATTACGCCGCACCTGCTGAAGAACTGAAGATCGCGCGCATTCAACGCAACAGGACAACTTTCGAAGCGGCGTGGTACTCACCGGCGGATAGTCGGATGATGTAAATGCCAGAGGAAAAATCTTCAAAATCGAGAACGGCGGTTTGCCTTCCAGCGAACCGCCGCTCCTGCTTTTTCAGGAGCAATCTTCCGGCGATGTCAAAGACGGCGATATGGATGAGTTCCGCGCAGGGGAGTTCGAAAACAATCGAAGCGCTGGAGTTAAAGGGATTCGGCGACACGGAGAGAATTTTGAATTCATCCGCAAACCGTCCGCGGGACTCCATTACACCCAGCGATACGACCGTCACATTCCAAATCAGGCTGTCAGCGAACTCGCCGTCGCTGACGGTGACCTGCACCGAATGCTCTCCCGCCTCCGCGAACGTCACGCTCACCGCCGTGTCCTGTCCGATCATCAGATCGTCGTAAAGCCAGCGCCAGATCAAGGAATCGTTATTCAAGTCCTGCGCCTGCGCCCAGAAATGGACGGTGGAATCGAGAGCGACGGTGTCGAGATCGGCCGGGCTGTACGCCGTGATGACCGGCGGCAGAGGATACCAGGGCGCCGGACTGACGGCGCAACGGATCATCGGATCCCCGGCTTCGGAATAGCGGAAGGGGACCCACGCGCCCGTGTACTCCCAGCTCTGCCTCGATGGGATCTGACCCTCCGAAAGATCCACCCCCAGCGCCGGCGAGAGTGAATCGTTCATCAGCCAGGCGATGTAGAACGAACCATCGTAAAAGACGATTTCCTCTGGCACCGTGACCACGTTCTGGAACCCTGCGGCGTGAGCGGTCACAAAAATCTGATACAGCACCTCCCCGGGCGCTCCGGCGACGCCGTCGTCGTCGAGAATCTCTGCGGTGAACGGTGAGCTCCCCGCCTGAGTGAAGAAGTAGAGCGTATCCAGCCGGACAGGATAGGAAGGCGGGACAAAGCGCTGAGCGATCCCCCCCACTCCACCCTGCCAGACCCAGTTCATTTCGACGTTGCCGTCGTCATACTGCAGCACACCCGGCAGTTCGACGATCCTGCATTCGACGGATTTCTCATCATTCGCCGCGTTCATATCGCCGGCAAAAGAAATCGAAAACGTCAGGAAATATTGTCCCTCTTCGGGCGGTGACCAGAGTAGCGGAAAGGTGACGGTCTGTTCGGCGCCGGCTGGGATCGCACCGCGCGGCAGGAACAGATCGTAGATCACGGCACCGCTCCCTTCCTGCCGAATTCGGAAGCGGGCGATGTGGCTGTTGACGATCAGATTCCCCAAGTTCTTCACAGTGCCATTCGGATCCAGAGAAGCGCCGGCGAGCAGAAAAAAACCTTCGGAATGGTCGTTGACCGCCTTCTGCGCGGATAGATCGTAAATCGGGAAGCCGACCGAATCGGGGTAATAGAATTTTACCGCGTAGTTCGGCTGGATGTACTGATCGTGGGAATGCTCTAATCCGATGAACCCTGCGGCGCTTTCGATGCCGATCAAGATGTCGTTGTTGGCGATCAGACCCTGCTGAGCGCCGTACTGGAAGGTGATGGAGCTGTCGGACTGCGTCAGGATGATCTGAAAGGTGTGCGAACCCCCGATGAGAAAGGCGGCGACTTCGATAAAGGAGATCACACAGGAATCCCGATGATTTGTCCAGAAGTAGACTTCGCCCGCGCCGCCCTGCAGTGGATTCAAGTTCCAATCCGCGGCGTAGGCGGCGACGAAATCATTGGGTAGGGAAGGCAGCGGAATCGCGGCGGGAAAAGGCTGAGCGAGGTTGTGCGCTTCCCCGAATTGGATATAGCCGTTGGATCCTATGTAACAGGATTCGACATCGTACCAGTAGAAACGAAAGGGGAAACCGAAGGAGATCGGACCGACGCAATTGTCATCCTGTAAGCCTTCGACGATGCCGCCGGTCGAGACGATATCGAGCCACTGGAAAACAGGACCAGAAGGTTCCTGGGAGTCCTTCCAGGTGTATCCGAAGAGATCCGGTCCGCCGATTGCGTCAGAAGCCGGAGGCAAGCTTTGATTGCAGTGGCGAGGCGAGTCGGCGAATGCCGAGGAAACAGCGGCGATGAAGACGCCCAGGCGGAAGAGGATGCATTTCAGCACAATATCTCCAGACTAAGCGCTACCACCGACCTTTTCGAGAAAAACCGGTATGCAGCGGGCAGGATTCCAGGGGTGCATCTTCGACTTTGAACACTTCCTGAATGATGCGGGGACAGAACTGACCCGCCCGCTGAAAGGAGTCGGCGCAGATATCCAAGCGAATCACGCCGTCCGGCATGATGAAATCCGCGATTTCCCACTTCAGGGTATCATAAGCCATATTCATAAAATTCGCCCAGAGGGGCAGCGCCGCGCGGGATCCCGCCTGACCTGTGCCGAGACTGATGGAGGGGTCATCCACTCCCACCCAGACTCCGGCGACCAGCTGCGGTGTGAATCCCACAAACCAAGCGTCCGTGAAATCATTCGTCGTCCCTGTCTTTCCGCCCGCCGGTCGGGTGAATCCGTAGACGGAACGTATGGCGGCGCCGGTGCCGCGATCCAGCGCACTGCGCAGCATATCGGTCATAATATAGGCGGTCTGCTCCGAGAGCGCCACTTTCCGTTCCAGCGTCTGTTCGAAGAGGATCTCGCCGTCTCGGCGGGCGATGCGGGCGATGCCGAACGGCCTGCACCAGACACCGCGATTGGCGAATACGCCGAAAGCCGCGGTTAATTCGATGGGTTTGACTCCGCAGGCGCCCAACGCCAGAGCATCCACTTCATCCAGGTGCGTGGAAATACCCATCTGTCGGGCGTAGCGGATGACATCGGCGGGGCGGACGACTTCCTGAATCAAGCGCACGGCGATCAGATTCAGAGATTTATTCAACCCTTCCCGCAGGGTCGTCAAGCCGCCGCGGCTCAAGTCATAATTTTCCGGAGCCCAGCGTTTGCCGTTGGGCAAGTGCACCACGACATCCTGGTTCAGCAGCTGATAGGTCGGCGGATAGCCGTTATCAATCGCCGCGGTGTAGACGAAGGGTTTGAAGGCAGACCCGGGTTGGCGCACCGCCTGGACGGCGCGGTTGAACTTCGATTCATCGAAATTCCGTCCGCCGATCATCGCTAAAATGCGTCCGGAAGTCGGGTCCAGCGCCACGAACGCCAGCTGGATTTGCGATTGATCCCGGAACAATGTATCCAGCCGGGCGTGATCGGCTAAGAGCGCCCGCGTTTCCGAGCTCGAAAGCCCCGGAAACTTCTCTCGCACCAACTGCGGTGCGATACTTCGGTAAAACCTTTCCGAAAAATTCCTCTGCAATGAATCAAGAAACGTTTTCGCCGCCTCTTCCGCGCAGGCTTGCAGGCGGCTGTCCAGCGTTGTGTAAACAGTCAAGCCGTCTTTATAATAATCGAATCCGATTTCATCGCCCAGTCTTTCCAATTCCTGCCGCACCATTTCGGTGAAATAGGGCGCGATCCCGAGGAATTCGGTCTGGCTGCGGGGGGATACCCGGATCGGCGCATTCACCGCAGTCTCATACTCGGATTCAGTGATGTAGCCGGCGTTTTTCATAAACTTCAAGATGAGATTGCGCCTGCCCAGCGCGGCATCCGGCCGGACAAAGGGGGAATAATGGGAAGGAGCCTTCAATTGCGCCGCCAGCAAGGCGCATTCTTCCAGCGTCAAATCCGTTGCGGATTTCGAGAAATAGCGCTGCGCCGCCGATTCCACTCCGTAGGCGCCGTGCCCGAAATACGCCTGAGTCAGATACATCTCCAGAATTTCGGATTTTGAATACGTGCGTTCGATCTGGAGCGAAGTGAGCGTCTCCTTCAATTTGCGGTTGATCGTCTTCTCAGGGCTCAAATACAGGTTGCGCGCCAGCTGCTGCGTCAATGTGGACGCTCCCTGGCGGAAGGAGAGCGAAGCGATGTCAATGATCACAGCGCGGAAAATCCGCCCCAAATGCATGCCCCAGTGATCGTAAAAACGGCGGTCTTCGGTGACCAGCACGGCGTGGATCATATCTTCGGGGATCTGCTCCAGGGGGATGAACAGCCGGCGCTGCAAATAGAGCTCTTTGATGACACGACCGTCCGCGGAGAGCAGGGTAGTCGTCAGGCGGGGATCATAATGCTCCAGTTGCTCCAGGGAAGGCAGGTCGCGGGACAGGATGAAGAGATAAAATCCCAGTGCGCTTCCCCCGAGGATCGCCAGAAGCAAGCAGATCGCGAGGAGGCGCGCCGTTTTCCGGAACACGCCTTTCAGCGTTGCGGGTTGCGGAGCTTTTTTCGCCACATTTGATCCGAGAAATTGAGATAATATCGTAAAATATCGGGATGATGTCAAGCGGCATTCGGCTTAAAAGCCAAAAGCAGCCGAACATGCTGCTTTTTCTTACGGATGATACGGGGATTGGTTCCGGATCAAATGGTGCGCAGAGCATCTTCTTCGCGGCGTTCCAGGATCGGTTGATTCCAATACTTAAGCGACATCGCGCCGTTTTCAAAAACCGCAAAGGAAAAATACTTCATCCAGTCGCCGGTGTTGACGTAAACGCCCTGTTCGACTTTCTCCAGCAACGGTTCATGAGTATGCGCAAACAGCACGTAATCGAACCCCTCGCGGATCATTCGCTGCGCCGCGCAGCGATAGGCTTCCCCGTCAATATCCCAGCGGCGGGAGGTGTGATTCCGGCTGGTGGAACTACTGTGGTGCGCGAGGTAGAGCGCCAGATCCGGGTGCAGATAAGAGTAGAGCTTCTGATTCAGGGGGCTGCGGAAGATCCGCTTCAAGATGCGGTACCCCCAATCCGCCGGAGCCAATCCATCGCCGTGCAAGAGGTAGAATCTTTTCTCGTGATGGGTAAAGGTATAATGAT
Organism: uncultured bacterium; assembly: GCA_964623265.1. Taxonomy (GTDB): domain Bacteria; phylum Electryoneota; class B3-LCP; order B3-LCP; family B3-LCP; genus CAZUTK01. Next base: position 10,435 of record CAZUTK010000010.1, read on the forward strand.
CCAGGTGGACATTGGCGCCGATCTCCTCGATCAGAAAACGGCTCAGGGCGAAATCGTGGTTGCCCGCCAGATAATGCAGATCAATCCCCCGGCGTGTCAGACTCATCAAACGGCAAAGCACTTCAAGGTGTTGTTTGAGGATAACATGCTTCCACTCGAACCAGAAGTCGAAAAGATCGCCTAAAATGAATACTTTCTCCAAACGGTCTTCGTATTTGTCCAGGCACGCGAAGAGCCACTGTTTCGCCTGCAATTGTTCGGATTTCGGCTTCAAGCCGAGATGGGCGTCGGAGAGGAAGAGGAGCATATCGGATTTTCCATATGGTATTTTATCGCAAGCTTTCGAGCTATTGAATCCAGCCCAATTCGCTGAACTGCGGGAAACCACGCCGCCAAATCCCCCAGATGAGGAAGAAAATCAGGGCAAAAGCATATCCCCGCAGGAAGAACTTTCGCACCGCATTCCGGCGCAGGGCGTGAGAACGACGATAGGATTCCATCAGGAAGAAAATCACCATCACCAGCGCGACGGGCAGCAAGATGAAGGTGGTTTGCCCTTCCACTGCATCGGTGAAATAGGTGAATCCAAATAGAAGGGCTCCGAAAGTGATCCAGAACTCCCGCGGGCTGCTCGACAGACCGCTCGAAGCAGAAATCAGCGCAAGGGTGATGCCGACGACGCCGATATGCCAGAAAAGGTGCCCGATGGTTTCATCGAAGAAGTAAGTGAGGCGGAATAAGGGGAAATCTGTCATCCCGTGAAGGTGCCGGGCGATGGCATTCGCCGCCAGATTCATCCCGTGTCCATCCGCATAGAGCAAGGAAGCGATCAACAAGATGAAAAATGAGGGATCCATAGCGGAGATTCGACGGTGCTGGAGCTTCAGGTAGAGCTTCCAGACCACGGTCAACACCACAAAGGGGGTCAGAAAGCCGACGAGGTCGCCGGAAGTGAGGCGGTAAAAGACATCCACGTTCCAGAGGGGCGGGAGAATGTGAAGAAGAGCATAGGAACAGGCGAAGAGGAACAACCAAGCGGAAGGATCTTCCGTTCTGTTCATTGCAGTGCGGCTTTTACCCTGTATGATTCAGCTTTCGATTCCTTTGCGGGCGACGACGCCGGCGGTGTAGTAATGCTTGATTTCCCGCATTTCTGTCACCAGATCCGCGCGGGCAATCACATCAGCGGGCGCTCGGCGTCCCGTTAGGATGAGCTCCATAGTGACGGGTTTGCTTTCCATCAGATCGAGGATTTCGTCGAGACGGATCAAGCCGAACCAGTGCGCCACGAGGATTTCATCGAGAATAAGAAGATCCCACCGCTTGCCGGCGAGAATTTCGCGGGCTCGGGCGAGCGCGAGTTGCGCTTGGTTTCGATCCGCATCCGTCACTTCCTCTTTCCGGATGCACTTTCTGCGGCCGGTCTGCATGATTTCAACGTCGGGTGCAAAGCGGGCAAGCGCGTCCAATTCGCTGTAACGGCGGCCTTTCATAAACTGGATGATGTACACCTTCAGCCCTGCGCCGAGGGCGCGCAGAGCCAACCCAAGAGCCGCAGTAGTCTTGCCTTTTCCGTCTCCGGTATAGACCTGAATATAACCCTTCTTCAGCGGGCTCATTCCTGCGCCATTCTCTTCGCCGCGACGGTTCTCAAGGCTTCGGCGGCGAGATCCACGCTGTGTCTCTTGCGCTCCGGCACACCGCCCAAAGCTTTCGCCACGTCTTCGCCCTGCAGCTGCGCCGCCTGCTTCAGATCCATTGTCTGAGCCAGTTCGGACATCGCCGAACAGGCGGCGATCGTCCCCGAACAGCCCCGCACGCGGTAGGTGACCTTGCCGATCTTCCCTTGATCCGATTTCAGATAGATCTTAATGCGGTCGAAGCAGCCTTCTCCTTTATAATGCACTTCCGCAACAGCGTCGGCGTCGGGCAGGTCGCCGATATTCTGAGGGTTTTGGAAGTGACGCATATATTCTTGACTGAACACGTGATCATTCTCCTCATTCGTTCGGGTCGCCGGTGACGGGGGTTTTCACCGCTTCGCCGTTTTCATTTTTTAGTTCGAATTTTTCCCGATCCAGGATTCGCACGATGATTTCCTGGATGCATTTCATGGATTCCAGCTTCTCGGTCACTTCTTCGCGGATGTTTTCCGCGTACATTTCATCCGTGCCCTGCATCGAAATTTCGACGAAGACTCTGCCGCCGTCTATCTTGATGTAATTGACCATCCCCATCGAAACGATGGATCTGCCGGTCTGCGGATTGATGACTCCCTTCAGGAGTTTGCGGATGGTCTCTTCATTCAGTTGGATCTCTTCTTCCTGCGCCAATCCGTGCGCGATCTCCCACTGCTTGATGGCGGCTTTCAAGCCGTTGACGGCCAGCACGGAGCAGTGCATTTTGATCGCCGGCAGTCCGCCCAGCTTCTCCGCAATCATCTTTGGGTGATAGGACTTGACCTCTTCGATTGTCTTGCCCTTGGCGAGCACCGTCGCCATAGATGCGGTGGCGATATTCGACGCGCAGCCGTAGGAGCGGAATTTTATATCTTCGATGACGTGGGTTTCCGGATTGACCTTGATGTTGAAGGTAACCATATCCCCGCAAGCGGGGGAGCCTTCCGTAGCAGTGGCATCCGGATTTTCCAATTCACCGACGTTCTGCGGGTGGGTGAAGTGCTCGATGACCTGAGGCGTATATTTGATCGCCATGGGATCTCCCGTTTCATCTTTCGCGATAATTTAGCTTAAAACTCATCTTTCTTCTTCTTGTAGTACGTCTCCCCCTCCGGCACGAATGCAGACATAGAACGCAGGAGTTCAACCACTTCTTTGACCTTCTGTGCGGCGCGGTCCACTTCCTCCACCGTATTCAGCTTCGAAAAGGAGAAGCGGATGGAACCATGGGCGTCTTCATGTTTCAAACCGATCGCCGTCAAGACATTGGAAGGCGTCAGCGATTTGGAAGAGCAAGCCGAACCGGAAGAGACGTAAACCCCGCGCATAGACAAGTGCATCAGGATGGCTTCTCCTTCGATGAAGCGGAAGGTGATATCGGCGTTAGTTGGGAGCCGCCGGTTTCCGCGGGGACCGTTCAGGTGCGTGTCGGGGATCTCCAGCAGGCGGGCGATCAAGCGGTCCCGGATGTTCGAGATATGCTCGGTGTCGGCAGCGAGATTTTCGAAAGCGATTTTCGCCGCGGCGGCGAAGCCGATGATGCCGGGCACATTTTCCGTCCCCGGGCGCAGGTTGAATTCCTGCGGAGCGCCTTCCAGGATCTTTTGCAGACGTACCCCTTTGCGCACGAACAAGGCGCCGACGCCTTTCGGTCCGTGCATCTTGTGCGCGTTGATTGAGAGCAGATCCACCAGATCCGCGCGGACGTTGATGGGCATCTTCGCAAAGCTCTGAGCCGCATCGGTGTGGAAGAGGACGCCGCGTTCCCTGCAGACGGCGCCCAGCGCCTTCAAATCCTGAATCGTGCCGATTTCGTGATTCCCGTGAATGATGCTGACCAATGCCGTCTGAGGGGTGATGGCGGCTTTCAAGTCGTCGGGATTCACGAATCCTTCGCGGTCTACTTCCAGATAAGTAACTTTGAACCCCTCTTTTTCCAGGCGCTTCATCGCATTCAGGACGGCGTTGTGCTCGATCTTGCTGGTGATCAGGTGCTTCTTCTCCGGCGGCATATTCAGAACGGTTCCGAAGATCGCCAGATTGTTGGCTTCCGTCGCCCCGCTCGTGAAGATCAGCTCTTCCGGTTCGGCGCCCAGGAAACCGGCGATGGCGGCGCGAGCCTCGCCGACGGCTTCCTCCGCCTCCAAACCCAACTGATGAAGAGAGGCGGGATTCCCGAACTTCTCACGGAAGTAGGGGATCATCGCCTGCAGGACCGGTTCCAACAGGGGGGTGGTGTCGTTGTTGTCGAAGTAAATGGGTCGTTCTTCCATAAAATATCCCACTTAAAAACTCATCGCCAGGAGTTGTTCCACGGCGGGCTTCAACGCGTTGATCAACATCTCTATTTCCTGCTCTTGGGTATCCCAGCTCAAGGAAAAGTTCAGCGAAGACGCGGCTTGTTCATCGCTTAAACCGATGGCTTTCAGCACATGGGAAGCCTTGTGGCCGACGGTGGCGCAGGCGGATCCGGCGGAAGCGAAGACGCCGTTCGCATCCAGCATTCTCAGCAGCGCTTCGGCTTCGATGCCTTCGATGCGGCAGCTGATAATCCCAGGAACGCGGGAAGGGAGATCTGCGTGGATGATCAGGTTTTCGATCCTCTGCAATTCGCGCTTCAACATAGCATCGAGCCGCTTCAAGCGCAGGAAGCGCTCGTCCCGCTCATCGCGCATCAGCTCCAAGGCGCGTGCGAAGCCGACGATGCCCGCCAGGTCTTCCCGCCCGGATCTGCGCCCCATCTCCTGCGCACCTCCGTGCAGCTGCGGGATCAGGCGAGTCCCTTCCTTGATGTAGAGAGCTCCGACTGCCGGCGGACCTCCGATGAAACTCGAGCAGAGGGTTAAAGTATCCACCCCCAGCTCTTGAACGGTGACGGGGAAAAAACGAGCCGCCACCGAAGCGTCGCAGTGGAACGGCACTCCGGCGGATTGCGCCTCTTCGGCGATTTCTTCCACCGGCTGGATGTTTCCGGTTTCAGCCACCACCCAGCCGACGCTGATCAGCCTCGTGAACTTATTCAACAGCTTGCTCACGCTGAAAAGATTCAGACTGCCGTTGCCGTCCACCGGAATCAAAGATGTGGAAAATCCCCAGCGTTCCAGAGCCTCGGCGGACTTCAAGACGGAAAGCGGATCGGCGGCGCAAGCGAGCATCTGTCCGTTTTCGTGCGCCGTCAGAATGCCTTTGACCGCCAGATTGTTCGCCTCCATGCCGCCGGATGTGAACACGATCTCCTCGGGGGAGGCGCCGACGAAATCAGCGACTGTCTCCCTCGCCTGCGACAGGACTTTCGCGGCGGTTCTGCCAACCTGATGGACGGACAGCGGATTGCCGTAGACGCCTTCCAACACCGGAAACATAGCGTCCAGGATGCGCTGATCCAAGGGCGAACCGGATAAGTAATCAAAATAAGCGGACATTGTAAATTTATACGTTGGAACGGGGATTTCTGATAGAAAAAATGCATCCACAATAGTTCTGACGATACAAGCCCAGGCTGCGGCTGATTTCGACGGATCGTTTAAAGCCGTCCTTTTTCTTGAAATTCGTCGGGTAGTATTCAAGACCGTGCTCTTGGGCAATCCGTGCGCCGATCGAATTCACCAGATCCGCATTCTTGCGGGGGCTGGTGGTCAGCACGGTGCCGATGGCATCGAAGCCTTCGGCGACCGCTTTTTGCGCGGACAGCTTCAAGCGGTATTCGATGCAGACCTCGCACCGTTTGCCGCCTTCCGGCTCGTCTTCCAGCCCGCGGATTTCTTCCATCCAATCGTCCGGCTGGTCGTCGTTGACACCGAATTCGACGGATGCGTTTTTCATCCATTGCAGGAACGCCGCCGCGCGGCGCTCGTACTCATCCTGCGGCTGGATGTTGGGATTGGCGAACCAGAACAGGAGGCGTTCCAACCGCGGCAGGCGTTCCAGAGCCACGGTCGCGTCCGGCGCGCAGCAGACGTGCATCAGCAGCCGCATCACCCGCCTTCCGCCGACAAGACCGAACCGATGAAAATGCCGATTCCGCGGTCTACTTCCTGCTGGATTTCCGGGTAGCGGCGTTCGAGAAGAGCGCGCTTTTCTCGATCCGTCACTTCCACGCCGTTTTCCAGTGCAATCCGTTCCGCCAGAACCAGATTTTCGAGCACTTTGCGAATCACCAGCGCCGTGCGCTGTGGAGGAGCGTTCTCAATGACTTCCTTCAGCTTCGCCTGAAGCTGCTCCCCGTAGTTTTCACTGATTACGAAAGGATCAAAGGACATTTGCGATCTGCGCCGTCAGGTAATGATATATTTTTCTGTTTCTTCCGGGGGCATCGGCCGAACGGTGAAAGCGCGGGAAAAGCCGTTCTTTTCGCAGAGGACGCGAACCGAAGGCATCTCGCGGCCGTCGCTGTAGCGCGCCAGGACGCGCGCGCAGCATTCCAGATCGGCATCGGTCAAGTCCCCTTCCGCCAAGCCCAGCGGACCGACCACTTCTTCCGCCCGCAGCATCCATCTGCCCCGGGTGTAGTTTTCCAGAAAGTCGTTTTCGGCTTCGTCTCTGCCGAGGATGATTTTCAGTTTATCGTCCAGCCGCAGGTGCCGACCCACTTTCAGTAGGAGGAAATCTTCGAGACGAACAGTCTGCTGCGGGGGGAGATGCCGCAGGAAATCGAAGAATTTTCTGCCGAAAGCCGGATCCGTCAAATAGCAGCAGCCGCCGGCGGGCTGTGGGAAATCCGCGATACCGAATTCCTCCGCAAGGTGCAGCTGCGGCTTGCGGGAACGCCCCGAAAAATCCATCAGCTGATCGCGGTTCACCCAGCCGCGGCGTTCGACTTCCGTCTCCGGCAGTTTCTTCGCGCTTAAGGGCCTAAGCAGAAAGCCTTCGAGGCCGCTCTGTTTCTCGATTTGGCGCAGGGTGGTGCGGTACTGAGTCATCGGCCGCTGGCCCAGCACTTCGCCCGTGAAGATGAAATCCGCGCCGAGATCCGGCATCATCTCCTTCGCCTTGCGCAGCATCATAATGCGGCAATCCACGCAGGGATTGGCGTTTTTCCCGTATCCCCAGCGGGGATTGGTGACGATCCGGATGTATTCTTCCGCGACATCCACGATTTCCAGAGGGAAGCCGAGATCCGATCCTGCGCGCAGGGCTTCGTTGCGCGGAATTTTGCTGGAATTCTTCTTGCGACGAATCTGCCGCCGGGTATCCGCGATGCAAAATCCGGTGGAGAAATTGACTCCGACGACCTCGATCCCCTGCCGCTGCTGCAGCAGACAAGCCGCCAGGGTGCTGTCCAAACCACCGGAAATCAACCCTAAAGCGCGAATTTTTTTCATTCCATCATATCCGGACTGAAACCCAGTCTCTTTTTGGCTTCGTCGCTCATCATATTCGGATTCCAGGGCGGGCTGAAAACGATCTGGACGGTCGCCGTAGCGGCGCCGGTTTGCTGCAGGATGGCTCGTTCGGCATCCTGCTTGATGGTATCGTGCAACGGACAGCCCTGCGCCGTCAAGGTCATGGCTACTTTGACGTCGTCACCGTCTATCTTCACGTCATAGACGAAGCCCATATTCACGACATCAATCCCGATTTCGGGATCCTGCACGGTTTTCAGGGCGTTCATCACGGACTCTTCGGTAATCATCGGCATCACCTCTCAAGTTCCTGCTTCAAGGAATTCCATAGATCACGATAACAGCGAGCCGCATCGGAATCCGGATCGGATAGGACGACGGGGTATCCGACGTCGGATTGCTCGCGGGTGCGCAGATCCAGCGGCAGGCTCCCGAGAAGCGGGATGCCCAGTTGTTCCGCTTCTCTTCTGCCGCCGCCTTCGCCGAACAGGTGGGCGACGTGCCCGCACTGCGGGCAGCGGTAGTAGCTCATATTTTCGATGATGCCGAGCACGGGCACGTGAACCTTCTGAAACATCACGGCGCCGCGGCGCACATCGGAAAGGGCGATATCCTGCGGCGTTGTCACGACCAGCGCGCCGTCCATCAGGAATTTCTGGGCGAGGGTGAGCTGGACATCGCCGGTGCCGGGCGGGAGATCCAAGAATAGGAGGTCTAAATCGCCCCAGAGGGTATCGCCCAACAGCTGCTCCAGAGCTTTATGCAGGATCGGTCCGCGCCAGATCAGCGGCTGATCGGTTTCGATCAGGTAGCCGATGGACATCGTCTTCAAGCCGAATTTTTCCACCGGTAACAAGCCGTCATCGCTGCCCTGGGGCTTCTCCTTCACTCCCAGGAGGATGGGCAGGCTGGGACCGTAGATGTCCGCATCCAGCAAGCCGACCTTCCAGCCGGATAGAACCGCCGTGCAAGCCAAGTTTACGGCGACCGTGGATTTGCCCACTCCGCCTTTGCCGGAGGAGATGGCGATCAGCTTTTTCACTCCCGGCAGCGGCTGGGGATTGTACACAGAAGAGGAATCCGGAACGGCTTTCTGCCCTTCCTGGCGCAGAAGCTCCACTTCCACCAACTTGAATCCGGACTCTTTCTTCAGCAGCGCCAGCGCTTCTTCGTGAATCTGCGCGGCGATCTTATCCTCCACGTTGTGCATCAAGAGCTGCACGACCAACGTGCCGGATTCGATCTTCACGTCATGCACCATTCCAAACGACACGATGTCTCTGGAATAGCCGGGATATTTCACCTTGCGCAAAATATCCAGGACCGGGGTCGGTCCCTGATCTCCCTCGTGGGTCACATTGCACTCCTGGTTAGGTGGATGCTACCGGCGCTTGCGGCGTTTGCAGCCATTTCATGCGGCTGCGGTGGCGGTTGGCGCTTTCCATCATATCATAGAGGGTCACCTTTTCGAGTTCGCGGTAGAGCGAGGCTTCCGCGCGGCTGAAGGCTTCCCGGATCAGACAATCCTCATCTGCGGCGCATTTGCGGCGGGCGCTCAAAGACGTATAAAGCGGGGTTGCGCCCTCAATTGCCTGGATGACGTCGCGCAGCGTGATCCCGCGAGGATCCCGCGCCAGAAGATACCCGCCGCGCGCTCCGCGGAAGGATTTCACCAAGCCGGCTTTTGCCAGCAGTTGAAACACCTTCGCCAAATAGCTGACGGGGAGATTCTGTGCTTTCGCGATGTCCGTCACCAGCACGGCTTCGTTCTGCGGCTGCAACGCAAGATAAAGCATGCCGTGAATGGCGTATTCACAACCGACCGAGATCTGCATAGCGCGTTTTCGGATAATTCGGATTGTATTTGTCGCAATATAACGCATTCAAAGGGTGAAGTCAAGCGGATTCTCCATTTTTCGCTTTGAAATTTCCGCGGGTTTCGTATATTGATGCAGTCCTGCAAGGGAGCGTAATATGCGCAAAGCCATCCTGACCCTCTTCATCGCGATTTTATCGGTAAATGTTTCCGCCGCCCGCATCATCCAGGTGGTGAGTGCGGGGTCGGGGGATTCTGTCGTCAGCGCCGGCGCAGCAAATCGGTTCGGTGATCTGCAGCAGGCGATTGACGCCGCCGCAGATGGGGACTCCCTGTTTCTCGGTCCGGGCACTTTCGAGGCGGCGCCCCGAATCTTCACGGAAGAGCTTTGCGGAAACTGTCAGAACCATCGAACCGCCGTAACCGCCAGCCGTGGATTCCTGATCGAAGGGAAAGCGCTGCACTTGATCGGATCAGGACAGCAGGAGACGGTTTTACGGACCAACGCCGGCTACGGCATCCTGTTCCTGAACAGCCGGGGATCGAGCATCTGCGATCTCAGCGTCAGCGGCGGCAAACGGGATCCCGACGGGAATGCCACCGACGCCGCCATCGTCGCGAAATTCAGCACGGTGCTCGTGGAACGCGTCTTGGTGCTGGATAATGTAGATCGAATTGACACCCTGGTAGTGGGCGTCGGCGGGATTTTCGGGCGGGAGGATTCGGAACTGACCATCCGAAATTGCATCATCCGAAATAACGGCTGGGACGGCATCGCCCTGTACCGGGGCGCCGTCGCCTACATCGCAGACAACACGATCGCGCAAGGCCGGGGCGTCGGGATCGGGATCACCTGGGACGCCGCAGCGACTCTGCTGCGCAACCGCATCAGCGATTACTGGAAAGGGATCGGGACGTTCGGCGCATCCCGAGCGATCGTCGCGAACAATCTGGTGAAAAATTGCCTGGGATGGGGAATCATCGCCACCGGCACGTCCTATCTCGATGCCGTCAACAACAACATCGTGCACAACGGCAACTGCGGCTTCGCCATCTGGAGCGACGAATGCCGCGGCCGTCTGGTGAACAACATCATCCTCTACAACGGCTGGAAGGAGGAGTGGGTAGCTCCCCAGGTCGGGATCTGGAACAACGGCAAAGCGGAGAACTTCATCATCGCCCACAACGACGTCTGGGGAAACGTCAAGGGCAATTATGAGAACCTGCCGGATCTGACGGGGCGGGACGGAAATTTATCCGTTGACCCGCTATTTCGATCCGACGATGACTACCGCCTCCTAGAGGATTCCCCCTGCCGGCGCGCCGGATCTCCGGAATTGAGTCAAGGAGACGGCGGGGTCAGCGATATAGGAATGTACGGCGGACCCGGAGCGCGTTGATTTCCACCGACAGACTCTACACTTTTCTGAATTTATGTAATTCTGTATTTTATTCGACTTTCGCCCGCCCGATATTCACGAAGTGATAATCGCTGGTGCTCAGATACTTGCGAGCCGCGCTTTCGACCTGCTTCGCCGTAACCGTTTCCAATTTCTTCGGAAACTCCTCGAAGAACTGATACCCCAATCCCAACGCTTCCCAGCTGCCCAAACCGTCGGCGACGCCTTGATTGGTCTGGTAGATCATGCTGTGGCGAGTGGATTCATCCTGTTTCGCCAGCGCCAGGTCATCCGCGGACACGGGCTTGCTCAGGAATGCCTGCAGATCCGCCAGCACGCCTTGGCGCGCCCGGTCGAAGTTCTCGTCTGAGACTCCCATCTCGAAGTAAAAGCGCGATTGTCCCATTGCGGGGAACATCCGCGTCCACATACGGTAGGCGATGCCCACGTCGTAAATCCACTTGTAAAACAGCTTCGTGGAGAGGATGCGTTTAGCCAAGATCATCGGCAGGAAATCGGGATCCGCGGCTCTGGGAGCCAGCCAGGAGTAGTTGAACGTGTTTTGGTCTTTATCTTTGAAGACGCCGCGCGCCTGAATGCCCTTTGCGGGTTTATCCTTCGCCGGTTTGATCGCGGGCGGCGATTGCGCCGGTTGATTTCCCCAGAGAGCGCTCAATTCCTGCAACAGCTTCGCGGCGTCGAAATCTCCTGCAGCGGCGACGACGATATCGGCGGGGACGAAAGCTCTTCGATAATACTCGAGGACATCTTCGCGCGAAAGGCTTCGGATGTCCGATTCCGCGCCGATGACGAGGCGGCGGTAGGGGCTGGCTTGGTACAGGTCGGCGAGCGCTTCGCGGTGCGTGTATTCCCAGGGCTGATCCTCGACTGCTTTGACCGCCTGGAGTTGATCATCCCGCGACCGGCTGAATTCGCTTTCAGGAAAAGTCGGGTGAAACAGCATCTGATCCAGCAGGTGCAATCCCCCGCTCATCCGATCGGATAAGCCGGTGAACCCCGCCTGCAGGTAATCGCCGGCGGCGTAATTCCAGAGATGGATCCCCAGGCGCTCTTTTTCGGCTTGAAATTCTTCGCGCGTGTACTTCTCCGTGCCCCGGTCCAGCAGGGCGGCGGTGAGATACGCGACGCCGGATTTTCCGTCCGGTTCCAGCCATTGTCCGCCGCGGATGAAGACGGAGACGCAGGCGGTGGGCGAAGCGTGATCCTCGCGGGCGATCAAAGTCAAGCCGTTGGGCAGTTGGATGTATTGGGTCGCTGCTGCGGCGGCGGCGACAGCGGCTTGCGGCTGTTTCCAAGCGTATTCCGCCGCGACAGGGGCGTAATCCCGGATGGGGGATCCGTTGGGAACGATGATCGCGAGCGTGGCGTTGGTGGGGTCGAGATACTGCCGGGCGACTCTGCTCAAATCTTCCAAACGAACAGAGCGTATGAGATCCTGCATCTGCACCGCCAGCGTCTGCGCCTTGCGAACGGCGAAAAGGGTGTTGTTCTCCGCCTGCCCCATATAGGTTTCGTTCGCCATAATATCTTCGGCGATGAGCTTCTCCTGAGCCGCCTTCAGCTCTTCGGCGGTGATTCCCTGGATCGCCAGCCTCTGGATCTCTGCGAAAACCTTCTGCATCGCGCGCTCTTCCTGCTGCGGATCGCACTGCAGCCCGACGTACAGAAGCGACGCATCGCGCATCCATTCCGGATAGGAATACACGTAGAGCACCAGATTCTCATCCAGCTTCAGGGTTTTTTCCAGGCGGGAGGTGCCTCCTGCGCCGAGAATGTAGGAGAGGACCCGCAGGGCAGGGGTATCCGCGGAGGCGGTCGGGGGAAGATGATAACCCATCAGGACATAGGTGGATGAGACTTGCATTGAATCGGACGTTTGGCGAAAAGCGGTCTGCGGCGGCTCCACTCTACCCGATTCGAAACTGATGCGCCCGGGCCGATATCCGCCGAAGGTTTCGCGGATTTGTCGAATCATCTCATCCGTTTGGAAATCGCCCACCACCGTCATAACGATCTGATTGGGGACGTATCGTTCCTCGTAGAATGTCTTCAATTTATCGTAATCCGCAGTGCGGATGACTTCCGGCAAGCCGATGGTAGTGGGATAATAAGGGCTGTTGGTGAAAGCCGCCTTGAAGAGCATCTCGTAGACTCTGCCAGCTGGGTTGTCGGCGTAGCTCATCTTGTACTCTTCCATAACGATGGTGCGTTCCTTCAGGATGGAAGCCGAATCCGGCTTCAGATCCATCATAAAATCCGCCAGCCGCCAGATAGCTTCCTCAAAATTGCTCGTCGGGACGGTCATCCCGTAGGCGGTGCCGTCGTCATAGGTGTAGATGCGCTCTTCGCCGAGCACATTCATCCTGCGGCGGAACTCCGTCTCCCCTTGCCGCTTCGAACCGCCGCGGGCGATCAGGTGCTCGTAGAAGTGCGACAAACCTGCGATGTCCTGGGTCTCCGTGCGGCTGCCTCCATCCACCACGGAAAATAGTGAGATAAGCGGTTTGGAGTGATCTTCGCGGGTATACAGCGTCAGCCCGTTTTCCAGGACGGTTAAACGGAAGTCGCCGGAGGCGGACAGAACGGCAGGCGTAAGAACCATCAGGATCCAAGCGAGTTTTTTCATATGATGTCTCTATGTTGAATTCGATTCATCTTCTTGGAGCATCTTAAAAGTATCCATCCATTAACTTTTAAGCTATAACGTCGCAAATCGGATTTATTCCGGTCGCATTTTCAGCGCCGCCAATTTTCGCACGACTCCCACGTCCGCGGCGGTGCGGATCTCCAGCCGGAATCCCGTCCCTTCGGGATATTTCCGCGCGGATCGGATGATCTCTTGAACGTCCCGCGGCAGATCGCTTTTGAGCGCCGCCGCGACAGATCGGTCGCTCAGTATAAAAGCCGTCAAAAAATGATCTTTTTCGGGTATCAGATAGAGGATCCTGTGTTTCTTTTGCAATAAACGCAGCGACCAGCCATATTTCGCACCGGAATGTTTCCATTCAAATACGATGGGGGGATATTCGAGTTGGATTGCTCGGATGATTTCATCCCAGCAGCGTTTGGAAGGACCCAGGGCATTCGACAAGTCAAGATCGTTGGGCGGGTGGGATTTTTCAAGGAAGACGCTCATTGTTTCATCCTTTTATCTTCAGCTTGGATGAGGTTTCGCATCCGAACTGCGGCTGATTTTCGATTGCGCGGGCGAATTTCCGACTAAAGGCAACCGGTAATATACTCCCTTTTATCATCCGGATCAAGAAAAATCTCGCCATCGTCGGAATTCCCGCTTCACCGCTGATGCGAAGAAACCGCTGACGATTCTTAACGGGATATTAACAATTTTTCCCGCGCACAGGCATATTTCGCTTGCATTTCTCGGGGGCGCTGGAGTATATTGAGATCGTTTATACGAGCTAATGCGAAGGTCAACGATGTTAGAAACGACATCAACAACCACCATTCTGGTCGTGGATGACGAAGAGGAGATTCTGGAGCTGATTGAGTATCATCTCGCGCGGGAAGGCTACCGAGTCATCACGGCGACAAACGGGGAAACCGCTCTGCGCCTCGCCGAAAAGGATCGGCCGGATCTGATCATCCTGGATTTGATGCTCCCCGGGGTGGATGGTTTGCAGGTGTGCAAGATTCTGAAGAATTCGCCGGGGACGAAGGACACTGCGATCGTCATGCTGACCGCCAAGGGCGAAGAAGCGGACATCGTAGTGGGTCTGGAATTGGGCGCGGATGATTACATCACGAAGCCTTTCAGCCCGCGCGTGCTCACAGCGAGGATCAAATCCGTTCTCCGCAGGAAAAAAGCGGCGCAGGACGAAGAAACGGGATCCGCGCTGCAATATGAAGGAATGCATATTGATCCGGATCGCCACGAAGTTTTGCTGGATGATGAGCCGGTGGAACTGACGGCGACGGAATTTCGACTGCTCCACTTTTTGGCGAAACGTCCCGGCTGGGTGTTCACCCGCGATCAAATCGTGGATGCCGTTCGGGGTGAAAATTATCCTGTCACCAGCCGCAGTGTGGATGTGCACATCGTCTCGCTGCGGAGAAAACTCGGAAAATACGGTGACAGGATTGACACCGTACGCGGCGTCGGTTACCGATTTCTCGAACCGTACGAATCCTGAAGTGCGAAGAAAAAGACTCCTCTACCGCTTTCTCCCCATCCTGCTGGCGATCACTCTGATCTCGCTACTGACGGCAAGCTGGCTGGTGACCAGAACCATCCGCAAGCTTTATCTGACTCAAGCCGGCGAGGAACTAGAATCCGCGGCGAAATTGATCCGCATCCAGGTAGAAGACCATTTTACGGAATATCCTCCCGGCGCACTGGACTCTTTAGCGAAACAAATGGGCCGGATCATCCCGATGCGGATCACGTTCATCGCACCAGATGGTGTTGTTTGGGGGGACAGCCACGACGACCCGGCGGTCATGGAGAACCACGCGGACCGTCCCGAAGTCAAGCAAGCGATGGTCGGCGGGATGGGTGTATCCACACGCTTCAGCCCTTCACTGAAACAGAGGATGATCTACGTCGCATTGCCTTTGAAACAGCCGGAGAGAATCGCAGGGGTCGTCCGCGTCGCCATCCCCGCGGATGTGACGCGCAAGACGCTGCATACGATCTACACGAGCGTCGCGTTAACCGGTTTGATCATCGCATTTTTCGCGGCGTTTTTCATCTATCGCATCGTCAAGCGCATCAGCGATTCGATGCTGAAATTGCAGCAGGGAGCCGCCCGCTTCGCAGACGGCGATTTAGATCACCCGCTAGCACTGAAGGATTTTCAGGAATCAAGCGATGCCGGGGATGCTCTGAACCGGATGGCGCGGCAGTTAAGCGACCGCATCAAGGCGATTACGCAGCAACGCAATGAGTTGGATGCGGTTCTCTCGAGCATGGTGGAAGGCGTACTCGCGGTAGATTTAGGAGAACGAGTGCTGAAGATCAACCGCGCTGGTGCAACTTTTCTGCATACGACTCAAGAAGAAGCGCAAGGGCGCAATCTGCAGGAAGTCGTTCTGATCCCAGATTTTCAGCGCTTCGTTCGGAAGGTGCTGGTGGAGAAAACGAGCGCTGAAGCGGAGATCTCCCTAGAAAGGGGGAGTCGGTTCCTATCCGTCCATGGAACTCCACTGCGGGATGCGGAGAACCGCGAGATCGGCGTTCTGGTCGTCTTCAACGACATCACCCGTTTGCGCAGACTCGAAAACCTACGCAAGGAATTCGCCGCCAACGTTTCCCACGAATTGCGGACTCCCTTGACCTCGATCAAAGGCTTCGTCGAGACTTTGAGAGAAGGCGCTCTGGAAAGCAGAGAGGACGCTCTGCGATTTCTGGATATCATCGCCGCCCAGATTGATCGGCTGAATGCGATCATCGAGGACCTGCTGAAGCTATCGAGCCTCGAAAAGGAAACGGAAGGAAGCGGCGTCCCACTGAAAGCGGAAAATTTGCGGGAAGTCATAGACCGAGCTGTTGCAGGCTGCCGATCTAAAACCGCTGAAAAGGACCTCACCATTCAAATCGAGGCGCCGGTGGAGATCCCGGCGATGATCCACCCCACACTCCTCGAACAGGCGTTGCTCAATCTGCTGGACAACGCGATCAATTACAGCCCGCCTCACGGCGTAATTCACATCGGCGCTGAAGCAGGGGAGAGTGAAATCATCCTCTACGTCAGAGATCATGGAATCGGCATCGCGGCTGAGCATCTGCCGCGCATATTCGAGCGTTTCTACCGGATAGACAGAACGCGCAGCCGGAAATCCGGCGGGACGGGGCTGGGCTTAGCCATCGTCAAACACATCGTTATGGCGCACCACGGCAGAGTCAGCGTGGAAAGCGAACCGGGCAAAGGGAGCGTATTCCGCATCCATCTCCCCATAATAGCGGATTCTGCAATCCAGCTTCCTTAAAAAAGAAAAAAATCCCTTGACATCTTGTGAAAATATTATTATACTGCTTCTAATTATATTCCGTATGGAGTATGATCATACTCCAATATCGGAATTCAATCAGTTCAAACTCAGCGCAGGGAATTCAATATGTTCAAACGACTTTCGATGACGGTGGCGGCAGTTCTGCTGCTGACCGCAGGTTCAGGCGCAACGGAACAGGGTAAATTTTCCGGGCAGATTTTTTTCGACTATCACCACGACTTCACGTCGCCGCAATCCGATCAAATCGCGGCTCCGGGCAAGGAGAACAGTTTTCAATTCACGCGCATTTATTTCGGATATGACCGGGACGTCAACGAAACCTTCAGCCTCCGGTTTACACTGGATGCGAATTTCGACAAGGAATATCAATTGAAGCAGACGGGAACAATCCATGTCGTGAATGCATCCGGCGATACTGTTCTGGTGCCCACTTACTCGTTGCAGGAGAGCGGCAAGGCGTTTCGACCCTTTGTGAAATACGCCTATCTGGCGGTGAATTGCAAGCTCATCCCGGGGTCCAAATGGTATTTGGGGATGATCTCGATGCCGTTCGTTAACATCCCGCAGAATCAACAGTGGGGGTATCGAGTTATCGCAAAAGGAGCCATGAACATTCAGGGGTGGGGTTACACCGCGGATTTGGGCGTGGGATGGAAAGGGATGTGGAACGATCAATATCTGGTCGAGTTCGCGGTGACCAACGGGAGCGGGTTCCGGTATCCCGAGCTGGATATGTTCAAACTGATGGAAGTGCGCGGCACCGCTTATTTGTTGAAGAAGCAACTGATCCTTTCAGCCTTCGGCAGCTATGAGCAGATGTCCGTCGAAGTGAACGCGATTATCGCAGAAGCTATGGTCGGACTCGACCACAAGAAGTTCAGATTGGGCGTCGAATACGCGCGGCGGATGTTTTCGGAAGCCTATTCCTACGCAAATGGGAAAACTGCGGAAGCACAAGATCTGTACTCCTTCTGGCTTCATTTGAAAGTGCACGGATGGGTCACGCTTTTAGGGCGGTATGATTATTATGATCCCGATTTGGATGTGGATCAGGATGGTTCCAGTCTGCTGATTGCGGGCGTGGACTTCCACCCGATCAAGAACCTTCGGATCATCCCTAACGTGCAGATCAGCTCGTTTGATGCGGACGATGATCCTTCGACTCCGGCGGATGAAAGCGCATCCGTGAGCACGTTTTACCTTTCTATGGAGGTGAACTGGTAATCGAACGCATGATTCCTCAGGCGCATCGTTAAAGACTTTGAATTCAGAGCTCCAGCCGGTTGATCCGTTCCGAGGCAGCCGGCTGGGGCTTCTGTTCTCGGGCTATTAAGATGCGATAAAAAGTTAATGAATTTCTAACAGATCTCTCACATTGGGTTAACATTGGATTCGCATAATATAAAAATTAAAAACAACCGGAATCATTTAAAACAACCAAACGTGAAGGTGAATCATGCGAAAAGTCGTGATCAGTATCATCTGCATCCTGCTGATCGGATCCGGCGCACGAGCGGGCGAAGGGATGGAATTGCCTGAGGCTCTGAAGAGCGTAAAATTCGAGGGGCTGTACTACCTGGCCTATCAGGCGGGGCAGAAGGAGAACAAAAGCAACAATTACAACAAATTCACCGTCAATCGGGCTTATTTCACCCTGAAAAAGGACGTCAACAGCTTCATCACATCGCGCATTACGATGGACGCGACGCAGGATGAAACCGGCGATCTGAAAGTTCGGCTGAAGTACCTCTACGCCGACCTGAAGTTTCCGAAGCTGGGTTTCATCACCAAGCCGCACGCGGAGGTCGGGTTGGTGCACACTCCCTGGCTGGATTTCGAGGAGCACGTCAATTACTACCGCATGCAGGGCACGATGTTCATGGAGAGGGTCGGAGTGTTCAATTCCGGCGACTTCGGAATTACGGTGATGGGATATTTTGCGGGTGAAATGGACAAGGAATATCAGAAAACGGTAAATAATAAATATCCGGGCAGATACGGCAGCTTCGCGTTCGGCGTGTACAACGGCGGGGGGTATCACGCTGCTGAGAAGAACCAGAACAAGGTTTTCCAGGAACGCATCACTCTGCGTCCGCTGCCGGATCTCATTCCGGGACTGCAGATCTCGGAGCTCTTCATCACGGGCAAGGGGAATATGTCAGGGGCTATGGATGAGATCAACGACTGGCAGACGCTGGCAGGGATGCTCTCCTACGAACACCGCTACGTCACCGTGGCGGGCCAATTTCTGTCGGGAAAGGGACGCAACAAGGGCGACTGGTCCGACGAGGTGGATTACCAAGGGTATTCCGGCTTCGCGGAAGGCAAGCTGGGCGACCACTGGCGCATCATCGGGCGCTACGACCTCTTCGATCCCAACACGGACAACGACGATGACGGCTACAACCGGATCATCGCCGGCATCGGCTATGATTTCGGTCATCACAACATCCTGCTGCTCGACTATGATTTCGTGGATTACGAATTGTCCGGCAAGGAGAACGATTCGCAATTCCAGACGACTCTACAAATCCACTTCTAATATGTAATATATAGCAGGAATCACAGTATCATAAAGGGGTGAATCATGAACAGGAAAATAGTTCTACTGATCAGTCTCGGCCTGATCATATCGAGCGGACTGGTTCCGGCGGCACTGAGCGCGGATCAGGTCATCAACGGTGCGGGGGCCACGTTTCCCTATCCGATTTTCTCGCAGTGGGCGTACAAGTATAATCAACTGACGGGCGTGCGGTTGAACTACCAATCCATCGGATCCGGCGGCGGAATTCAGCAGATCAAATCCAAGACCGTGGATTTCGGCGCATCGGATGCTCCGATGAAAATCGAGGAGCTCAACACGCACGGTTTGACGCAATTTCCAATGGTGATGGGGGGGGTGGTACCGGTGATCAACGTGAAAGGTATTCAGCCGGGGCAGCTGAAACTCGACGGTGCTACGCTGGCGGATATTTTCCTGGGGAAGATCACGCAATGGGACGATCCGGCAATTCAAGCATTCAATCCAGAGATCAAGCTACCCAACCGCTCCATCGCCGTGGTGCGCCGTTCGGATGGATCCGGCACAACATGGATCTTCACGCACTACCTGGCAGCGGTTTCTCAGGAATGGAAGGAGAAGGTCGGCGCGGATAAGGCGGTCGCCTGGCCGGTGGGCAACGGCGGCAAAGGCAATGAAGGCGTCGCCGCCTACGTGCAGCAGCTGGAGGGAAGCATCGGTTACGTGGAATATGCGTACGCTCTGCAGAACCAGATGACCTACGTATTACTGAAGAACCGAGACGGCAACTTCGTCGCTCCTACGAAGGAGACTTTCTCGGCGGCGGCGGCGAACGCGGATTGGAAGAACAGCCCTGGATATTATGTAGTTCTGGTAGATCAGCCTGGAAAAGACAGCTGGCCTATAACCGGCGCTTCCTTTATCATTATCTATAAAGAACAGCCGAATGCAGGGATCGCGAAAACCATGCTGAGTTTCTTCGATTGGTGCTTCAAGCACGGCGCGGAGATGGCGGAAAGCCTGGATTACGTGCCGATGCCGTTGAACGTGGTTGAACTGGTGGAAACGACCTGGAAAACCGAGATTCGATCGAATGGAAAACCCATTTGGCCCTGAATCCATGAACCTCCAATCAGGGGCAATCCTTCCAGAAGTTGAGAATCGGAAAGCGGGCGTTTCGTCCCTGTTCCGGACCAAGCCGGAGAAGCGGGGGAAGATCCAGTTCATGGGCGATCCACTGTTTCGGTGGATCGCCCGCGCTTCCGCTCTGGCGATTCCGCTGCTTTTGGGAGGCATCGTCTTCGAACTGATCCGGAATTCGCGGCTTTCTCTGGAGCGTTTCGGGTGGGGGTTTCTGACTTCTCAGGCATGGAATCCCGTGACCGGCGAATTCGGGGCGCTCAGCAGTCTGTACGGGACGACGGTTTCCACGGTGATCGCCATCGTCATCGCGCTGCCTCTCGGATTGGTCATCGCGCTTTTTTTGGTGGAGCTGGCGCCGCCCAAGATCAGCGCCTTCTTCGGGTCTGCCATCGAACTGCTGGCTGCGATTCCGAGCATCATCTATGGGATGTGGGGCTTATTCGTGTTCGCTCCGTTCATGGCACATTATGTCCAACCGATGCTGGGGAAATCCTTCGGTTTTCTCCCCTTGTTTCAGGGTCCGCCGATGGGCATCGGCATATTGACTGCCGGGATCATCCTGGCGCTGATGATTCTCCCCTACATCAGCTCGGTGACGCGCGACGTTTTCCGGATGGTGCCCGTAGTCGTGAAGGAAGCTGCGTACGGCATCGGCGCGACGAACTGGGAAGTCACGAAAGGGGTCACGCTTCGCTATTCTCTGCGCGGCATTGTGGGTGCGACGTTTTTGGGTTTGGGCCGCGCCTTGGGGGAGACTATGGCGGTGACTTTCGTCATCGGGAATCACCATCAGATTTCGTTTTCGCTGTTCTCCAGCGGGAATTCCATCGCGTCCACGCTGGCGAACGAATTCACCGAAGCATCGGATCCCCTCTACCTCAGTTCCTTGATTGAGCTCGGTCTGGTGCTGTTTCTGATCACCGTCCTCTTTCAGATCGGAGCGCAGTTCTGGTTATGGAGCATCGGCAGGAAGGCGAGCGGCGGATGAAGCCCCGTTCTCTGCGCAGGCGTCACGGCTATAATGCCGTTATCCGGTGGATCTCCACTTTGGGCGCGATGATCGGGCTCTTTGCGTTGCTCTGGATCCTGTACGTCGTCATTCAGCGAGGATTCAGCGCGATCCAACCGAGTTTCTTCACTCAATTGCCGATGCCGCCGGGGATGAAGGGCGGCGGCTTAGCCAACGCCATTGTGGGAACGCTGTTGTTGACCGGAATGGCGGCGGTACTCGCCACGCCTGTCGGCATATTAGCCGGTGTCTATTTAGCGGAATTCGGCAAGGGGACGAAGCTGGGGTCCGCGATCCGCTTTCTCACCAATCTGATGGTTGGCATCCCCTCCATCATCGTGGGGGTGTTCGTTTACACGCTGCTGGTGATGCCGGCGAAGACGTTTTCCGCGCATGCAGGCGCGGTATCGCTGGCGGTCATTATGCTGCCGGTCATCGTGCGGACCACGGAAGATATGCTGAATATGGTTCCCAATTCACTTCGGGAATCGGGTCTGGCGCTGGGCGCGCCGAATTGGAGGGTGATTCTGGGCATCGTATTCCGGGCTGCGCGCAGCGGTTTACTGACCGGCGTGCTCTTAGCCGTCGCCCGGGTCAGTGGAGAAACCGCCCCCCTGCTCTTTACCGCCCTGAACAGTCCCTATTGGATGCGATCTTTAAATGAGCCGACGGCGAATTTAACGGTGACCATCTTTAACTACGCGATGTCGCCCTATGCGGATTGGAAGAGTCAAGCTTGGGGAGCGTCGCTTTTAATTATGGGCGGGGTACTGGCGCTGACGGTCATCGCGAGAATGGCGCTGGGAGGTAAAGGATTCAAAAAATGAACTTTAAAATCTCCGACATCCACGCAAGATCGGCGTTTCAATTGAAATCCGATTCGATGCTGAAGAGATCCCAACTCAGGACGGCTTCGCAGCATCAACCCGCGGAGGTGAAGATTTCGGTGCGCGGATTGAATTTCTTTTACGGAAAGAATCAGGCGCTCTTCGACAACAGCATCGAGATCTTGAAGAACCGGATCACGGCGATCATCGGGCCCTCCGGATGCGGAAAATCCACTCACATCCGGACGTACAATCGGATCCACGAACTATACCGCGACCAACGCGCCGAGGGCGAGATCATCATGAACGATGTCAATATCCTCTCGCCGTCGGTGGATCCCATCGAACTGCGCAGGCGAATCGGAATGATCTTCCAAAAACCCAGCCCGTTTCCGATGAGCATTTTCGACAATGTGGCATACGGCTTGCGCATTAACTACGGGATGCGGGAACCGGAACTCAGCGCGCGCGTCGAGGAGGCGCTGCGCAAGGCGGCTCTCTGGGAGGAAGTGAAGGATCATCTGCACCGCCCGGGGACGGCGCTTTCCGGCGGCCAACAGCAGCGGCTCTGCATCGCCCGGACGATCGCCATCGAACCGGAGGTGCTGTTGATGGACGAACCGGCGTCCGCGATTGATCCCATCGCGACGGCGAAGATCGAAGAACTGATGCTGGAACTGAAGCAGAATTACACGATCGTCATCGTGACGCACAGCATGCAGCAAGCCGCCCGCATATCGGATTACACGGCGTTCTTCTATCAAGGTCGCATCATCGAATTCGACACGACGGAAAAAATGTTCACCAATCCATCCGAAAAGCAGACGGAAGATTACATCACCGGAAGGTTCGGATAGAAGGAGAGATCCCCATGACGGTGCACCTGCATCGAGAAGTCGAAAAGCTGAAGAAAAAGATCCTGCAAATCAGCGCGCTGGTTCAGGAAGACATTGAGAAAGCGGTGCAAGCGCTGTATGAACGCAACGAGAAGCTGGCGGAAAAAGTCATCCAGAGCGATGAAGAGATTGACAAGATGGAAGTGGAGATCGAGGAAGACTGCCTGAAAATCCTGGCTCTATATAATCCCGTGGCGCACGATCTGCGCTTCGTCATCGCCGTGTTGAAGATTAACAACGATCTGGAACGGATGGCGGATCAGGCGGTCAATATCGCGGAGCGCGCCAAGACTCTGGCGCTGCAGGGAAACGTCCCCGTCCCCGACGATTTGATCAAGCTGGTCGAGGTGGTGCTCGCCATGCTGCAGCAGGCGTTGGAGTCTCTGATTCGCCAGGATACCCAGCTCGCGAGAAAAGTGATTCTATCGGATGACGAAGCCGACGATATTCACCGGCATATGTACAATCTGGTGCAGACGAACATCCGGCGCAACCCGGATGAAATCGAATGCCAGATCAACCTGCTGTCCATCTCCAGAAACCTCGAACGGATCGCGGATCAGATCACGAATATCGCGGAAGACATCATCTATATGGTAGAAGGGCAGCTGGTGCGGCACAGCAATCTGGCGGAAGAAGACTGATTTCGCCCTGTCTGCAGACGTTCAGCCAACCTGTGCGAACCCGCGCGATGCGTCGTGTTCACCGATTTCCGATTCGCAATCCCGCAGCCAATCCAAGATCCGACTCATCTGAAACGGCTTCTCGAAGATCTTGCACTCCAAATCATCCGCCGTTCGCCTCATATCCGGCGTCCAGGACCCGGACATCAACGCCAATCTGGAAACCTCACAGCGGTTTTCGCGCAGATGCCCAACGAACTCGAAGCCGTTCATCCCGGGCATGTTGACATCGCTGATGATGATCTGCGCGCAGGGGTGCTCCCCGTGACAGGGGCAACCGCCGCTGCGGATCAAGGGATGCGACTGCGGGGAAGGGTACGATCGGACGTCGAACCCGTGCAGTTCAAGAAAAGCCGCAAGCAGATTCCGAAAACTGGCATCGTCCTCGTAGATTTGTATTTTCAAAGACACGCCGCCTCCTTATACGCCACGACCATCTCAATCCATGCCGATAGTCGTGCGAGATACCCTCACAATTCATAAAGCACTTCCACGCTGGTTTGTTCTGCTTCCGCCGTGATGCTCAGCGGCTGGATCAAATGGACCTCTCGGAAAAAACAGAGAGCTTCTTCATCCTCGCGGCAGTAGTAGAGATCGAGATCCAACTCGATCCGGGCATCTCCCTGTCGAACAGAAAGCGGAATTTCGACGGGGAAAGAACCGGCGTCGAGGATCAACTCTCGTTTTCCGCCTTGGAAAGCAACTTTCCGGCTATCCGTTTTCAGCCTGATCTTTGTCTGCGCCTGCGCGTTCAGCGCATAGCCGGACGGAAATTTTACATCCACTTTCAGGATCGCCTCCCCCGTTCGCAGTATATGCAATGGCAATGTCTTCGGTTCGATCCGCTCGGGTTCGGTTTGGATCTGCGTCAGAAGATCCGGATCGGTCAGAACAAATGTCGTCACTTGTCGCGTTTGCAAGTCGGCGATGCGGATCCGATGATTATTCGTATCCGCGACATACAATTTTCCGCGCGCGGCGGAAACTCCTCCGGGTTCGTCGAAGGAGGCGTTATCGCCATCCCGCCAGCCCACTTTACCGGAGCCGAAAAGCGTCGTGGAACTTTTATCCTCCGGCCGAATTCTCTTCACTTTATGATTATACGTATCCGCGAGGTACAACGATCCTTGATAGTAGGTTATTCCGAGGGGATGCTGGAGCAGCACTTCTTCCCCGCTGCCATCGCGATCGCCGAAGACGAACAGATCTTCGCCGACGATGGTGCCGACTTGTTCCCGCGGCGGCAGATCCGCCCAGCGGACGGCGCTGGCTTCGCTGTCGGCGAAATAGAGGCGGGTGCCGTCGGTGGTGATGCCGCTGGGCTGCGCCAGCGAAGCGGAGGTCAGATCGCCGTCGCGGCGGGCTTCCCAGCCGTTGCCGGCGTAAGGCTGCACCGTCTTCGCCGTCAAATCCAGCACCCAGATCTGATGGTTCCCCGCCATCGCGATGTAGAGCTTGTCGCCGATTTCCACCAAATCCCATGGGGAATTCAGCGCGGTGGTCAGAGCCGCGCCTCCACCGGATCGAAACGCCGCTTGCCGACCGGTGCCGGCGACGGTTTCCACGATTTTTCGTTCCAAATCCACCCGTCGGATCTTGTGATTCTCCGTATCCGCCACGTAGAGCATCTCTCCGCAAAGCGCCAAGCCCTGGGGGTGATGGAAGGAGGCTTCCGCATAGGCGCCGTCCGCATCGCCGACGACGCCCTTGCCGATGACTTCCAGCACTCGCCCGTCATCCAGCGATGCGATGATGACGCGGTTGTGGTTGGTATCGGAGATGAAGAGACGACCGGACGCCTCATCCGCCAGGACTTTGCCGGGAAAGGAGAGGAGGCTTTCGGGCTGGGAGGATTTTTCCAATTTGAAGGCAAGCGCAGTTCGATCCAACGCACCGAGGGCGCCGAACTCCGCTGCCATTTCGGCGATGATCTCATCCCAGGCTTCGAAGACGCCTTCGCCGGAACGCATGCCGGCGATTTTTCCCTGCGGGTCAATCAACACGGTGGTGGGCCAAGCGGAAGCACCGTATGCCCGCCAGATTCGGAAATCGCGGTCATTGACGACGGGGTGTTCGATCTCATAGCGCAGGATCGCTCGCCGGATTTGATCGGTTTCCCCTTCGTTCGTGAATTTGGCGGAATGGACGCCGATCACCACGAGCAGGTCGGGGTATTTTTTCTCCAGCTTCTTCAAGTCCGGCAGGATGTGCATGCAGTTGATGCAACAGTAGGTCCAGAAATCGAGGAGTACGATTTTCCCGCGCAGCTGTTGCAGCGTGAGCGGGCGATCGGTGTTCAACCACGACATCCCCGATGGGAACTCCGGGGCTCTGACGGTTCCAGAGGTTCGCAGCATGGATCTCGACTCCGCAAAATCTTTTTTCACCGCTGCCGCCAAAAACATCGCGACGGCGATCATCGCAGGGATTGCGGTGATTTTACATCTCATAATCGTTTCAGGGAGAAACTCGACGGTTATCGGAGGAAACCGCCGCGAAGCGGCTACTTCGCAGCAAGATAAACGAATGAAGTCGGGATTTTGTTGACGGTGGCTGAAACGGAGAGGTGTAATTCCGGATGAACTGCTCGCTTACAAAGAGAAGAAACGACAGGCGGGAAACGGCAACAGATCGTTCTTCCTACTCGATGACTTTGCTATGATCGCTGTGCTTTTTCCACGAGGAACGCGCCGGTTTCGCATTCCGCGAGGTTGATCAGCGTCCCCTGGAGGACGAGAGGTTCGTCCGCGTCGCCGATGATCATATTGATGTTGCCGATCGCCCAGCCGAGGCTGCCGTCTCGCCGTTTGTACTGCACTCTGGCGCTGGGGATGGCGCCCTGATCTCTTAGACGGGCGATAATTTTTTCCCGCTGAGCGGGATCCGCGTAGAAATCTTTAGCGTTGCGCGAGATCAGGTCCTGACGCTTTTCGAAGCCCAGCATCCGCGCCAGGGCATCGTTGCAATCCAAGATCTTCCCGTCCACCGTGGAACGGAAGACGCCCGCCAGATTCCGCTCGAACAGGAGCCGGTAGCGCTGTTCCGACATCGAGAGAGCTTTTTCCGCCTGGCGACGTTCCGTCACATCGCGCAGCACGAATATCATTCTGCTGATGCGATTTTTCTCGTCTCGGATGACGCCGGCGGAGATCTCGGTGATGATTCGGGATCCATCCGCCCGCAGGAAGGGATACTCAAGGCTCTTGAGGTGATGGGTCTTGCTCAAGCGTTTCACATCCGAATGGAAGCGGTTATGCTCTCGTTCCGGAATGTAATCCAGAAGGGGGCGATGAATGATCTTCGGTTTTTCGGCGCACCCCAGGAGGTTCAGCGTTTCGTCGTTGCATTGCAGGATCAGCCCCGACGAATCCGCGATGACGATGGCGTCCGGTGAAGAATCGAATATGCTCTGCAGCATCTTCTCGTTGGTCTTCAGTTTCTCCACCATATCCTGCAGCTGCTGCGAATAAATCTGCAGTTCGCCGTCGGCGTTTTCGATTTTCGTCAACATGCTGTTGATATCCCGGGCTAATTGCGATAACTCGTCTTCACCCTGGACCGAGACGCGATCCGAGAGGTTTCGGTATGAACCGATCCGCTGCACATCCATACTCAGATGGGCGACTCGTGCCAGGACCGATCTTTCCAACAAAGCAATAATCAGCAATATAAACAAGCCTAAGGAGACAAACAGAGAGATGATGAAATACCTCACCGCTGCCGCGCCCTGCCGATAGATATCGCGCTCCATTTTGACTTCCAGGATTCTATCTGCGATGCCGCGGATATCCTGCAAGACTGCATATGCGGCCAGCGTATTTTTATCGAAGCGAATGATGTGGCGATTCACCCGGCAAGCATCCGCACGCGCCAGGTCATGGATTTCCTGCGGTGCATCCGGATCGTTGAAAGACAAAAGCCTCAGCTCGAGATGCGTCAAATCAGATAAATGGGCGATTTCGCGGTCATCCAGATTCCTACAGAAGATCAGCACGCCGCGGGAAGGACCTTCCCCCATGCTGTTGAGGATTTCGTGCGCCGCCGTCAGGAGGATTTCGCCTTGATGGATGAAAATACCGGAAAGCGCCCCCGCTGAATCCAGATTCGATACGCAGAAACCGCCGATGTCTTCGATCAGCGACGCTTCGGGGCTGGAAGTATCACCCGTCGCGGGATCGTACTCCGCACCGTATTTCAGCTCCCCATTGGGGTTCAAATACAATGCAAGGTTGAGGTTCAGGTTTTCGTAGGTTTCACTCGGCAGATTGCGCTGGATGTAGTCGGACCGATCCGCAGCCATGAAATCATAGGTGTCGTCCCAAACCGCCCAGTCTTTCGCCTCGCGCTCCAGCGATTGGATTTCATCCTGCACCGCAGTTAGGACGCGATCGAGGTTCACGAGAGTCTTGTCTTGTTCGAGGCGCAGAAAGCCCGAAATCAGGATCGTCTGAGTACCAAGGTAAAGTACAACCACTAAAACCGCGCTGACCAGCGTAATAATCAGCAGTGTTTTTCCGCGCAAACTCATATTTTTCCCCGGGGTTCATCGCACGCTTGTTCATCATCCAACGCCAGAGATTCATCAATCCGCAAGGTATAAATTCGGGGAACCGTTTCAAAATTATTCAACACCAAATTAGTATGGAACTCGCCGGAAAGCAAACGATATTGCAGATTTCAGAAGCTATGTGAAAGCAGGTCTGGGAATCGGCAGAAAACTCCAACCTGAAATATTTTCGAAAAGACTTGATTTTGTGATATTTTTCATTTATACTATGAAAAGAATATAATCAGAGGCTCGAGGTGGATAAGGTTACGTTGAAGATCCCGCGCCCGCTCTACGAGCGGATCAAACAGGTCATCGAACCGTCCGGCTTCAGTTCGGTCAACGAATTCGTGGTCTATGTGCTGCGGGATCTGATGTCGCAAATCTCTTCGTCCGAGAAAGAAGAGCTATCGGCGACGGAAGTGGAGCTTATCCGCAAGCGCCTGAAAAATATCGGGTATCTGTGACGAACGTATTCGGGAATCCATGCCTTGACATTGAACCCACCCGGACTCTGGATAGGAGGAGACTGTGAAAATACTGAAGATCCCGAAGAAGAAATTAGATGTGTTCGCTTCGATCCTGAAGCAGTTCTGGGAGATTCATGCGCCGGTGGAGCAAGACGGCAAGTTCGTCTTCAAGCAGCTCACCACCTGGTCAGAAGCCCGTCTGAATTACACCCGTACCATCCTGCCGCCGAAGAAATATTTCCTACCGCCGCAGGATCCGCTGTTCGAATATCGGGAAGGAGAGGGTTATATTCCCAACGGGGAAGGGCTGGATAAGCGGATCATCCTGTTCGGGTTGCATTCCTGCGACATCTACGCGCTGAACATCTTGGATGAAGTGTTTGCGGGGAAATACAACGATCCTTACTACCAGACTCGGCGCAAAAATGTGGCAGTCATCGGAGTGGACTGCATCCCGGACGAGCACTGCTTCTGCCGATCTATGCGGGCGGATTTCGTGGAGAAGGGATTCGACCTCTTCTTTTACGATATCGGCGATTATTATCTGACAATGGTGGGCACGAGTCTGGGGGACGATATGATCCTGGCGACGTCGTCGCTCTTCGAAACGACGACGGATGCGGATTTCGACCGCTACAAGCGCATTTCATCGGAGAAGCGCAAGGCGTTTCAATTGGATGTCGAAATCCGGGATCTATCGGAAATTTTCGAAATCGAGTATCAAAGTGAAATCTGGCAGGAACTGGGCGATCGCTGTCTCTCTTGCGGCGGCTGCAGTATGGTCTGCCCCACCTGCTACTGCTATGACGTTATGGATCAGGTGAAATTGGGCAGCCGCGAGGGCCGCCGCGTGCGATCCTGGGATTCCTGCCTCTTTCACACGCACGCTCTGGTGGCGGGAGGGGAAAACTTCCGGGAGAAGCGGTCCAGCCGCATCAAATTCCGCTTTTACCACAAGCAGCGCGGCTTCGTCGCCGAGTACGGCAGGCCGAGCTGCGTGGGCTGCGGGCGCTGCATCGTCGCCTGCCCGGTTCAGATTGACATCGTCCAGGTGCTTCACAGACTACGAGGAGAGGAAGATGCTGTCCGTTGACGAAAAACCGATTCACCCGGTTCTGAGCGAGAACCCCTATCAGCCGTATCCAGCGAGAATCGTCCGCATCTATAAAATGGTCACGGATAACCATTTGTTCACGCTGCGGTTCACAGATCAGCGGAAGGCGGAGAGATTCAAGCACCGCCCCGGGCAGTTCGTGATGCTTAGCGTACCGGGAGCGGGCGAAGCGCCGATTTCCATTTCCTCTTCTCCGTCCCGCCCCGGAACTATCGAGCTCTGCGTGCGCCGCGTCGGCCGAGTCACCAATGCGCTCTACCGTCTGCAG
Source organism: uncultured bacterium (assembly GCA_964623265.1). Classification (GTDB taxonomy): domain Bacteria; phylum Electryoneota; class B3-LCP; order B3-LCP; family B3-LCP; genus CAZUTK01. Next base: position 40,140 of record CAZUTK010000010.1, read on the forward strand.
ACCAACGACCTGGTCGGAATCCGCGGTCCCTACGGGAACGGTTTTCCGATAGAAAAGCTGGCGCACAACGACCTGCTGATCATCGCAGGGGGGTTGGGGATGGCGCCGCTACGGTCTTTGCTGTGGTACGCGCTGGATCATCGGGAACTGTTCCGCGACGTCATCTTGATGTACGGCGCGAAATCGCCTGCGGATATGCTCTTCCGGGAAGAGCTGGTCTCGCTGGTGGATCGGAGCGATATGAAGTGTCTGTTGATTGTGGACCGCGACCCCACCGGCGAGTGGAAGAATCACATCGGGCTCCTCCCCACCCTGTTCGATCATGCGGTTATCCACCCGGCGACGACATGCGCCGCGGTCTGCGGACCCCCGGTCGTCTATAAATTCATCCTGCAGAAGCTGCTGCAGTTGAATTTTTCGAAAGACCGCATCTTAATGTCGCTGGAGAGGCGGATGAAATGCGGCGTGGGCAAGTGCGGACATTGCAGCGTGGGGTACAAATACACCTGCATTCACGGACCCATCTTCACCTACTGGGACGCGATCAATTTGCCGGAGATGGTCTAAAATGCCGGATTAAACAGGACGCGAATGCCCGTCAGGGTATGAACTGAAGGAAATGAAGCTATGAGCAAGCCAAAAATAGGAATCTTCGGATTGACCGGCTGCGCCGGCGATCAACTCGTCATCCTGAACTGCGAGGATGAGCTGCTCGATTTGGTCGGCGCACTGGACATCCGCGACTTTCTCACCGCCACTTCCGCCAACGACACGGAATGCCTTTTGGACATCGCCTTCGTGGAAGGTGCGGTCTTGAGCGAACGAGATCGCGAGACGCTGCTGAATATCCGCGCCAGATCCAAGCTATTGGTCGCGTTGGGGACGTGCGCGGTCTGGGGCGGCATCGCCGCTATGGATCGGGGGAAAAACCGCGATCTGTTGCTGGAAGCGGTTTACGGCAAGGATGGAAAACAATACGACACCTGCAGCGCGAAGGCGTTGCAGGAAATTGTCAAGGTGGATCTGCGGATCACCGGCTGTCCGGTGGAAAAGAAACAGGTGATCTCCGCGGTCGCCGATTTGTTGAACGGGAATCCCCCTCTGCTGCCGGAGTATGCGGTCTGCACCGAATGCAAGATGCGTGAGAACAACTGCCTGCTGATTGAAAGAGGCGAAATCTGTCTGGGACCTCTGACCGTTGCCGGCTGCGAGGCTCGCTGCCCGACGCTGAACATCCCCTGCGTGGGGTGCAGGGGCCCGGCGGTGGATGCGAACTTCCCCTCAGCGGTTTCGCTTTTCACGCAGAAAGGGATTTCGCTGGAAGAAGTGACGAATAAAATCAGGACGTTTGCTCCCGTTAAACCGCTGAAATGAAGATCAGGAGGATCTCCGATGATGAAGACGATCAAGATAGATCATCTGGCACGCGTGGAAGGGCACGGAGGGATTACCGTGAATTTCGACGGAAACAGCATCCGCGACGTGCAGTTTGATATTTTCGAAGGCGCTCGGCTGATCGAAGCTCTGGTGGTGGGAAGATCCTTTCAAGATGTGCCGCAGATCGTATCCCGCATCTGCGCCATCTGCTCCGTGGCGCACTCGCTCAGCGCCATCAAAGCCATCGAAAAAGCCTTAGACGTGACGGTAACGCTTCAGACGAATCTGCTGCGGGATCTCCTCTACCGAGGCGAGAACATCGAGAGCCATGCTCTCCACATCTTCCTTCTGGCGGCGCCGGATTACCTGAATCACCCAAGCGCCATATCTTTAGCCGCCGAAATGCCGGAAGCCGTGAAACTGGGTCTTCGGTTGAAGAAGTTGGGCAACACGATCCAGGAAGTGATCGGGGGCAGAGCCGTCCACCCCGTGAACGCCGTCATCGGCGGTTTCGGGAAGACTCCGACCTTCGAACAGTTGTTCAGTTTGCGGCAGGATTTGCAGCAGGGGATCCGCGATTGCGAGGCGATGGTGGACCTGCTCGCCACTCTGCCCCGGGCCGATTTCTGCCACACTCCGACCCTCTTCGCCGCGCTGGACGGCGGCGGCACTTACGGCTATTACAGTGGCGATCAGATTTCCGTCTCCGATGGGAGCAGAATCCCCGCCGCGGATTACCGCCGGCTCACGAACGAAAAGACGGTACCGCATTCGCACGCCAAACACAGCGCATTCAACGGCAAGCCTTTTATGGTCGGCGCGCTGGCGCGCGCGGCGCTTTTCGGGAAAAGCCTCAGCGATAAGGCGCTCGCCGCGCAGCAAAAGCTGGGACTTACTCTGCCTTCCGACAATCCAATGGATAATAATAAGGCGCAGGCGGTGGAATTAGTCCACGATGTGGAGAACGCTCTGCATCTTGTAGACCGTCTTCTGAAAGAGAAAATCAAACCGGAAAAACCTGTCTCCGTAAAACCGAAGTCAGGAACGGGCGCGGCGGCGACGGAGGCTCCGCGGGGGACCCTATTCCACAGCTACACCTTCGACGAAGCCGGAAAAGTCACCGCGGCGGACGTCATCACCCCGACGGCTCAGAATCTGAACTGCGCAGAATACCATTTTCGAGCCGCCGTGGAGCAGAATCCCGGAAAAGACATCTCGGAATTGAAGAAGATTCTGGAGATGATCGCTCGGGCGTATGATCCCTGTATCTCCTGTTCGGTGCATATCATCCGGCTGGATGCCCCCTGACTCTGTTAAAACCGCCGAGCGCGCACCGCTGCGGTTCGGTGCACTCTGAAAATCAATGCCAGCGCGATGAAGCCGATTCTGGTCATCGGATTGGGGAACCCCTTGATGGGGGACGAAGGCATCGGCGCACAAGTCGCCGAAGCCCTGAAGCGACATCCGAATTTGCCGGAATCGGTGGAAGTGATGGCCGGCGGCACGGATCTGCTGCGCTGGACCGATTTCCTGAAAGGACGCAGCAAGGTCATCCTGATTGACGCGCTATTGAACTCCGGACCGTTCGGAAACGTGCACTGGTTTTTACAGGAATCCTCCGAGCTATCCCTGCAGCAACGCCACGCGCATCAACTCTCCGCGGTGCAATCCATCCGGCTCCTGAAGAAGCTCCATCCTGAATTACAAGACACCGCTTTCCTCTTCGCCTGCATCAGCGTGGACGCCGCAGAATTTCGCCCTGAAATTTCTGCGGAATTGAAGTCGCATCTGGGGGAAATCGTTCAGGAAATCCTATCAACCATTATCTAACCGCTGCAGAAAGCAGAAAAAGAGCTTGACAAAAGGTCGGAAATTCCTTATCTTGTAGTCCAATTGTAGTATTATTATAGTATAATATGCTTACAAATAGGTGGAGGCCGCATATGGGATGGAAATCGCTCAATTTTGCCGCGAAATGGGCGCTTATGCTCGCTGCTGCAGCGGCGGTCCTTCCGTTTCAGACGCATGCTCAGAAGGGTCGGACACTGATCCTCGGGGCATACACCGTGCCGAAAGAGGCGTATCAGCAGGAAGTCATCCCCGCATTCCAAGCGTACTGGAAAGCGAAGACTGGAGAAGAGATCAGATTCGAGGAGTCTTACACAGCGTCCGGCGCGCAGGCACGCGCGATCATCGGCGGCTTTGAAGCGGACATTGCGGCGCTTTCGCTGGAAGGGGATCTGGAGAAGGTGGTGGAAGCCGGCTTCATCACGCACAATTGGAAGGATACGCCTTTTTCCGGCATAGTGACGAAATCGGTGGTGGTCATCGGCTATCGCCCCGGCAACCCGAAGAAGGTGCAGGATTGGGAGGATCTGACGAAACCGGGGATCGAAGTGATCTATCCCAATCCGAAGACATCCGGCGGAGCGATGTGGTGCGTCAACGCAATCTACGGCGCCGGTTTGAAGATGACGGAAGCGCAGACGGGTCGTCCGGACCCTGACTTCGCCTGGGATCTGCTTTTCAAGATTCAGAAGAACGTGAAGGTGATGGATAAATCCGGCAGGGAATCCGTCACCACCTTCGAACGCGGCATCGGCGATGTCATCATCACCTACGAGAACGAGGCGCTGTTGCGGCAAAAGGAGGGGCGGGAGTTCCCATTCATCATCCCCCGCGCCACCATCTTGATCGAGAATCCGATCGCAGTCATAGACCGCAACGTGAACAAGCACGGCACGCGAGACGTAGCGGAAGCGTTTGTGGAATTTTGCTTGACCGAGCAGGCGCAAAGATCCTTCGCGAAATTCGGCTTGCGTCCGGTGATGGAGAGCGTGGCGCAAGAGTTCAGAGACAAATTCCCTCAGCCGGAACTGCTTTTTAACATCACCTATCTGGGGGGTTGGGATAAGGCGCTGGCGGATATTTACGGACCGGAGGGTGTCTGGACGAAAGCCGTCGAAGCCGCGGCATCGGGGAAATGAGATTTCGAAGGGGAAATGGTGTTCTGAGCGGCGAAGTCCTGCTCAAGTCCGCGGTCTTCTCCTACGTCGGGATCTTAGTGATTCTGCCCATTCTGGCGATTAATATCCAGGCGTTCGAACAGGGTTTTGGGCAGGTCTTTCGGGATGTTCTTGCACCGCAGGCATGGTATTCTCTGCGATTGACTTTTTTCAGCGCCGTCGCGATGGCGCTGATCAACGCCGTCACGGGTGTGGCGATGGCGTGGGTGCTGGTGCGCTGTGAATTTCCCGGAAAGTCCATCGTCAATTCGCTGATAGACCTGCCTTTTGCCTTGCCGACGAATGTAACGGGCTTGATGCTGGTGGTTTTGTACGGACCGGTCAGCATTCTAGGGCGGTATCTGAACGCCCGCGGAATCGAAATCATCTACGCTCAACCCGGGATTATCCTGGCTCTGCTGTTCGTCACGTTTCCCTTCGTGGTTCGCGCGGTGCAACCGGTGTTGATGGAACTGGATAACGACATCGAGGAAGCCGCCGCGACGCTGGGGGCAAGCCGTTTCACGACGTTTCGCAGAGTCATTCTGCCCCATCTGATGCCCTCCATCCTCACCGGAGTGGCGCTGGCATTCAGCCGTGCGCTGGGGGAATTCGGTTCGGTGGTGGTGGTTGCCGGCAACATCCCGATGAAGACGCAGGTGGCGCCGGTTTTCATCTACGGCGAAATCGAGAGCTACAACCCGCGGGGAGCGCTGGCGGTTTCCCTCGTGCTGCTGCTCTGCTCGCTGGCCGTATTGATCGCGCTGAACGTTCTGCAGCGCTGGGGGAGAGAACGTGGTACTTGATGAAACCTCCGTTCGGATCCGCCCTTCCGCCAGGCGGGCGCCCTGGGGCAGAAGGCTGCTGACGGCGGGGACGCTGGGCTGGTTCGCCATACTGGTGCTGTTCCCAGTCAGCGCTCTGCTGCTGGAAGCTTTTCAGCAGGGTCCTGCGGCGTTCATCGAGGGGTTGAAAGGGCCGGCGGCGAGTCACGCCTTCCGGCTCACGCTCTGGACGACGATCGCCGCCGTGATCATCAACACGGTTATGGGGGTATTGTTGGCGATTCTCTTAGTGCGCTACAAATTTTTCGGAAAGACTCTCTTCGACGGGATCGTGGATCTGCCCTTCGCCGTGTCGCCGGTGGTGGCGGGGTTTATGTTCATCGTGCTGTTGGGACCGCAGGGGATTCTGGGGCGCTGGTTCGAAGCGGGCGGGGTGAAGATCATTTTCGCTCTGCCCGGGATTCTCATCGCCACCCTCTTCGTCACTCTGCCGTTCGTGACGCGGGAAGTGGTGCCGGTGCTGCGGGAAATGGGCAGGGAACCCGAAGAGGTCGCCTACACCTTGGGCGCTGGGCGCTGGCTGACTTTCTGGAAGGTGACGCTGCCGACCATCCGCTGGGGGCTGATCTACGGCATTACTCTGACCACCGCGCGGGCTCTGGGGGAATTCGGGGCGGTTCTGGTGGTCAGCGGCAACATCATCAAGCGGACGCAGACGGCGACGCTTCACATCCATCAGGAATTCACGGATTTTCACTATCAGGGCGCGTTTTCCGCTTCGGTGGTTCTGGGGGGAATCTCTTTTGTGCTGTTGTTGTTGACGGAAATCTGGAAACGTAAAGAAAAACATCACGGATAGGGGGAAAAATGGCAGCAGCCGCATTTTCGCATATCCTCGACAAAACGGAAAGGACAGCTATGCGGGTTTTCACTCACAACGGCAGGAAGTATCTGGTGGATTTCGCAGACTTCTTGATCAATTCCCAGGAGTGGGATGAGAATTTCGCCGAAGGCATGGCGCACAAAATAGAAATTCCGGGCGGATTGACGGCAGCTCACCGTCGGGTCATTCACTTCATCCGCGATCACTATCAGCAATACGGCGTCTGTCCGGTAGTGTATAAAACCTGTCGGGAATGCGGTTTGAAGCTAAAAGACCTGCGGGATCTATTTCCCACCGGCTATCAGCGCGGCGCCTGCAAACTGGCGGGATTGACCTACCGCGAGGGCTTCTTAGGATATAGTGAGATGCCGGACGGCGGCGCAGAGCTCGAAACTCGGGAACCGGATCGGACATACGAGGTGGACGCCCGCGGTTTCCTGGTGAATCCGTCCGACTGGGATAAGACCTTTGCTGTTTTCAAGGCGCACGAATTGAAGATGCCGGGGAAACTGACCGAACAACACTGGCGGATCATTGACTTTATGCGGAAATACTGGGAAGCACATCAGATCGTGCCGACGGTGTATGACACCTGCGAAGCCAACCAGCTCGAGATTGATGAGTTAGAGAAGCTCTTCCCGGACGGGTATCATCGCGGCGCCGTGAAAATCGCCGGACTGCGCTTCCGGTAGAGTCGGGATGGAATCAAGGGAAGGATTGGATATTCATGGGAATCGCGGTAGTCAACGTGACGAAGCGCTTCGGAGACTTCACTGCTGTGGATCGGGTGAGCTTCGAAGTCGAACAGGGCAAGCTGGTGGCGTTATTGGGTCCCAGCGGTTCGGGCAAGAGCACGATTCTGCGCATCATTGCGGGATTGGAAGAACCGGATGAGGGGTCGGTTTATCTGACCGGCGTGGACGCCACAGCTCTGCCTGCGCAAAGGCGCAACGTCGGTTTCGTTTTTCAGCACTACGCACTCTTCAAGCATATGACGGTGCGGCGCAACATTGCGTTCGGATTGGAAGTGCAAAAGAGACCGAAAGACGAGATCGGCGCGCGGGTGGAAGAGCTTTTGGATCTGGTGCAGCTCAAAGGCTACGCAGACCACTATCCTTCACAGTTATCCGGCGGACAGCGTCAGCGGGTTGCGCTGGCACGAGCTCTGGCGCCCAAACCCCGAGTGCTGCTGCTGGACGAACCGTTCGGCGCACTGGACGCCAAGGTCCGCCAGAATCTGGCGGCGTGGCTGCGGGAACTGCATCACGAAGTACGAGTGACCAGCGTTTTCGTGACGCACGACCAGAACGAAGCGATCGAAATATCGGACCGGATTGTGGTAATGAACCGCGGCAGGGTCGAGCAGATCGGCCGCCCGGAAGAAATCTACGACAAACCGCAGACGAAGTTCGTCGCCAGCTTCATCGGTCACGTCAATGTGATCGAAGTCCACGTAGAGGACGGTCGGATATTCGCCGGGAACCGCTCGTTGTCGCTTCCGCTGAGGGAGCGGCCGGCGGAAGGCGGAGACGCGGTGGTACTGGTGCGCCCGGAAGATATCCACCTCGTTAGAAACGCTAAAAACGGCGATCTGCGCGGGGTAATCGTGGGCGTCCGGTATCGCGGCGACGTCTATGAGGTCGCTCTGGATATGGCGGGGATCCCGCTGCGCGCCATCGCGGAAAAGGAGAGGTACAACCGAGAAGCGTGGAATCTGGGGCAGGAAGTCAGCGTGCAGTTCGACCGCTATAAATTCTTCCGAGCCGAAGAAGGGCACGATGCGATCCGGGAGCGGCTGCGCAGTCTGGGTTACATCGAATAGAGCGCGAAATCGCTACGGTTTTTCCGCCAGTTTCAACTTCAACCACAGCTCGACTTTATCCTCACCGGGCGGCTTGCCGAATCCCGCTTCAGGCGGCTTTCGTCCTCCTGGAGCCCCGCCACCCATCCCCCCCATTCCACCGGGCGGTCTGCCGCGCATTCCCGGCTGCATTCCGTCCGGAGGTTCCGGCATTCCCTCCATACCGCGTCCCATCCATCCCCTACCGCATTCGATGCCTACGCAGATTTTCTGTCCGGGGCGCGTCCCGATGGCGAAAGAATGTTTCGGGCTCAGCGCGAGAGGGATGCCGATTTCGAACAGAAAGATTCCGTTCTCCGTGCCGAAAGCCGCACTGATGCCCCGAGATCCGTCCGCCGGCAGCATCTCGCGGCGGAACTGAACGTTGTCGTGAATGATGATCTCGTCCTGAAAGGGTTCTGCCGCTTGCACGGGACGCAATTCCGGTGGTTTACCGGGCAAGTCGCCGATGTCCGGTTTCTCCTTGATATGCTCGATTAAGCTGCGGCTTTTATAGGTGAAACCCAGTGTCTTCCTCTTCTTGCTTTCGTAATTTGTCCAGATCGTCAGACCCGATCTCGCGAAAGATCCAAGCCGTCGCGGATCCTTGAATCGGATCAATAGATACAGGTAATCCGAATCGTTCTGCACCGCGATGGTGCCGTTCAAATCTTCATTCGACACCTGCGGTATGATGTTCCAGTCTGTGGATTTTCCGTCCATCTGCAACTGCCCGCTTGACCACGAACTGGAGACGATTCCAGCGCTGCATTGAACGCTGATTAACAACAGCGCTGTGGCGACGGTTCTAATTCTCAACCTCCCCATATTCTTTTCTCCGATGAATCTGACTCTTCGACCCATCGCCCCGCCGGAAGTTTAACGGCAAATTGAAAGAAATGCGATGATCCGCAAGCCCGGCTGCGACGGGAAAAGGTCTGAAAATCCATTGACTGCTGACGAACACATCCGTATTATTGTGAAATGAAGCGGAGAAAAGGATGAAGGTGGTAAAGATCGGGATCAGCGCCTGCCTGCTGGGGCAAAGAGTCCGCTACGACGGCGGACACAAGTATGATCCATTCCTGGCGGAAACTCTGAGAAAGTACGTCGAATTCGTTCCGGTTTGCCCGGAAGTGGAATGCGGTCTGCCGGTCCCGCGGGAATCCATGCGGTTAACCGGCGATCCGCAGGCGCCGCGACTCGTCACCGTGCGATCCGGCGTGGATCACACGGAACGAATGATTCGGTGGGCGCAAAAGCGCTTGGTGGAACTGGAAGGCGAAGATCTGTGCGGCTTCGTCTTCAAGAGCAAATCGCCCAGCAGCGGAATGGAACGGATCCGCGTTTACAATGAGAAGGGAATCCCCGTTAAGACCGGCACGGGGCTCTTCGCCGGAATCTTCAGGAAGCATTTCCCGCTCCTGCCGGTAGAAGACGAGGGGAGGCTGCACGATCCTGTTCTGCGCGAGCATTTCATCGAACGGATCTTCGTCTTCCAGCGCTGGCGGGAAATGTTGAAAGAGAATCCGACGCGGGGAGGTCTGGTGGAATTCCACACGCGCCACAAGCTCATGCTTTTGGCGCACAGCCCCAAGGAATACCGAGCGCTTGGAAGCTGCGTCGCAAACGCCGGCGCTGCCGCATTCTCAACAGTGCTCGCCGAATATCAAACTCTGCTTATGAAGGCTCTGGCTCTGAAAGCCACGCCCGGGAAACACGCCAATATATTGCATCATATTTTGGGCTATTTCAAGAAGCAGCTCACCGCCGACGAGAAGCAGGAGCTGCTGGAGGTGATCGAAAATTACCGCGCAGGCCACCTCCCGCTGATCGTTCCGATCACGCTGTTCAACCACTTCATCCGGAAGCATCAGGAGCCTTATCTGAAAATGCAGTATTATCTCAATCCTCATCCGATCGAACTGCATCTTCGCAATCATGTTTGACGCAATCCGACAGCAGGCGATGAAATGAAGATCGGATATCCCTGCATCAACCTAAGCCTGGACTGCCGCGCCAGCCGCACTTTCCGGCTGCGCTCCTATTCGGAAGAGCGCTTTCAGGAAACCGTTCGAAGCAATCTGGATTGCCTCGCCCGCATCCTCCAATTTAATCTGAAACACGGATTGCTCTTCTTCCGCATCACCTCGGATCTGGTGCCCTTCGCCTCGCATCTCATCCACCGCTTTGATTGGCGGGCGCATTTTCGGGATCAGTTCGCCGAAATCGGCGCTTTCATCGCGCGGCATTCGATGCGGATCTCGATGCATCCGGATCAATTCACGCTCCTGAATTCCCCCATTTCACGAGTGCAGAATAACAGCCTCGCCGAACTAACTTACCACGCCGCCGTTCTGGATGAGCTGCGGCTGGATGAGACGGCGAAGATTCAGATTCATGTGGGCGGCGTTTACGGGGACAAGAGTGCGAGCACGAAGAGATTCGTCGAACGTTATCGCCGCCTCGATGAGAGTATCCGCAAGCGCCTGGTGATCGAAAACGACGACCGCCATTACAGCCTGCGGGATTGTCTGGGGATCCACGAGCAGACCGGTGTGCCGGTGCTTTTCGACGCGTTTCATCACGCAGTGTATTCGAACGGGGAAACGCTTGCAGAAGCCATCGCCGCAGCGGCGAAAACCTGGCGATCCAGTGACGGCATTCCGATGGTGGATTACAGTTCGCAGAAGTTAGGCGGGCGCATCGGCAGCCATGCGGAGAGCCTGGATGTCCGCGACTTTCGGAAATTTTTACGGCAATCCCAGCCGTATGACTTCGACCTGATGCTGGAGATCAAGGATAAGGAAACCAGCGCTCTGAAGGCGTTGAAAATTGCAAAGAGACGCGACAACCAGCTCACCGAGACCATCGCGGCAAGACGACTTTCGTAAAACTTCAGGGTTTTTTCCAGCAACGACATGAATTGCGGTGAAATTATGGCACAGAAAGGATTCAGAATCGAACGGGACTCTATGGGCGAAATGCGGGTGCCCGCCGACGCCTACTGGGGGGCTCAGACGCAGCGCGCCATCGAAAACTTTCCCATCAGCGGAATCCGCTTTCCGCGCAGTTTCATCCGAGCGCTGGGGCTGGTGAAAGCCGCGGCGGCTCAGGCGAACATGCAGCTGCACCTGCTGGATGCGGGGCTGGGAAATGCCATCGTTCAAGCGGCTCAGGAGGTCGCTCAGGGGAAGTTGGACGAGCATTTCCCGCTGGACATCTACCAAACCGGATCGGGGACTTCGACGAATATGAACGCCAACGAAGTCATTGCCAACCGCGCGAACGAATTGCTGGGGGGAAAGATCGGCGATATGAAGCCGAACCACCCCAACGATCACGTCAATATGGGGCAATCCAGCAACGACGTCATCCCCACCTGTATGCACATTGCGGCTCTGGAAGAAATCGAGCGGAGCCTGTCGCCGGCGCTGCAAGCCTTGCGGCAGGCGTTGACGGATAAGGCGGCGGAATTCGATGACGTCGTCAAGATCGGCAGGACGCACCTGCAGGACGCCACGCCGATCCGTCTGGGGCAGGAGTTCAGCGGATACGCCGCGATGGTGCAGCAGGGTTTGGAACGCCTGGAATCCGCGAAAACGCGCCTCGCGGAACTGGCGATCGGCGGCACCGCCGTGGGCACAGGCATCAACACGCATCGGGAATTCGCCGGCAGAGTCGTCGCAATTTTGCGCGAAACCACCGGACTTGAACTGCGCGAAACCCGCAATCACTTCGAAGCGCAGGGGGCGAAGGAAGCCGTCGTCGAAACCAGTTCGGTGCTGAAGACGCTGGCGGTCAGTCTGACCAAGATCACCGACGACATCCGCTGGCTGGGATCGGGACCGCGCTGCGGAATCGGGGAGATCCAATTGCCGGCGGTTCAGCCGGGATCCTCCATTATGCCCGGAAAAGTCAATCCGGTGATGGCGGAGGCGCTGCTGCAGGTATGCGCTCAGGTGATCGGCAACGACGCCGCCGTGACGTTAGGCGGAATGGCCGGCAAATTCGAACTGAACGTGATGATGCCTCTGATGACGCACAACCTGCTGCAGTCCATCACTTTGCTGACCGCCGCGGTGACGGTTTTCACCGAAAAACTGGTGAAGGGGCTGCAAGCTGACCGAAAGCGCTGCGCAGAGATGATCGAAAAGAGCCTGGCGATGTGCACTTCTCTAAGTCCGCGCATCGGTTACGACAACGCCGCCAAGATCGCCAAAGAAGCCTATCTGAGCGGCAGAACCGTGCGGGAAGTCGCCGCGGAGCGCAAAATCCTGCCGGAGGAAGAGTTGAATCGGCTGTTGGATCCGCGGTCAATGACGGAACCGGGGTAGGCTATATCTTCCCCATCCCAGAACCGATAGATCCGCCTCGGGACGTCTTCGTTTTCGGATCGGGATTGGGTGGAGCCGTTTTTACATCGGAGAAGTTGATGCGGTTGATGAAGCTGCCGTCGGAGAGGAAACAGGGTATTCACTGCCGGTAGTGCCTTCTTAACGCAGAGATTTACTGTGCATCTTCATCAACCAAATCAAGGATCGCCAAATTGATTTCGCGGTGAAATATATTGGCTTTCCGGCGATTTCATCGTATATTGGAAGCATCGGTTTTCGATCAACATTTCACCTAAACAGCCAGCCAACCAAGTTTCGGAGCATCAAGATGGCAGCACAGAATCTCATCGAGAAAATCGCTCAGAAGTACGCCGTAGATCTGGAACCCGGGCACACCGTTCGGGCGCTGGATTACCTCTCCATCCGCCCGGCATACGTGATGACGCACGACAACACCGGCGCGGTCATACCCAAATTCCGGAGCATCGGCGCGACTCGACTGCAAAATCCCCGGCAGGTGGTAGTGACTCTGGATCACAACATCCAAGACCGATCCGAAGAGAATCTGAAGAAATACGCGAAGATCGAAGCCTTCGCACGGGAAATGGGCGCCGACTTTTATCCGGCGGGCAGAGGCATCGGGCATCAGATCATGGTGGAAGAAGGTTACGCCTGGCCTTATACGTTAGTGGTGGCGTCCGACAGCCACTCCAATATGTACGGCGGGATCGGCTGCTTGGGGACTCCGGTGGTGCGCACGGATGCGGCGGCGATCTGGGCGACGGGACGCACCTGGTGGCAGGTTCCGCCGGTGGCGAAAGTCGAACTGCGGGGCAAATTGCGCCCGGGCGTCACCGGCAAGGACGTGATCATTACGCTGTGCGGCTTCTTCAAGAACGACGAAGTCTTGAACCACGCCGTCGAGTTCTGCGGGGACGGCATCGCAGGATTGACGGTGGAGCACCGCCTGACGATCGCCAATATGACTACCGAATGGGGCGCGCTGGCGGGCGTCTTTCCGGTGGACGAGGTGACACTGGACTGGCTGCAGCGCCGGGCGGAATTCGTCGCGCGGCGCGGGCTTGCGGGAGTGCCGTCCGACCGGGACGGAAACGGATCCCATCCGCGCTTGAATTCGCAACGGATCGAGCTGCTGCGCCGGCAGCCGCTGCACGCCGATCCGGGAGCGGAATACGCGAAGGAGCTTATTCTGGATTTAGATACTGTGGAACCGTTCATTTCCGGACCCAACACGGTGAAGACGATGACGCCGCTGGCGGCGATCCGGCGGCGGAAGATCAAGATTCACAAAGCCTATTTGTTGTCCTGCGTGAACGCCCGCACGGATGATCTGGCTCAAGCCGCGAAGGTGCTGCGGGATAAGAAAGTGGCGCAGGGGGTGAAATTCTACGTGGCGGCGGCGTCCAGTGAAGTGCAGGCTCAGAGCGAACAGAGCGGCGATTGGCAGATTCTGGTGGACGCAGGCGCGGTCATTCTGCCGCCGGGCTGCGGCGCCTGCATCGGATTGGGTGCAGGCACGCTGGAAGACGGCGAAGTGGGCATATCCGCCACCAACCGCAACTTCAAAGGGCGCATGGGGTCGCGCAACGCGGTGGCGTATCTGGCTTCCCCCGCGGTCGTGGCGGCGTCGGCGGCGGCGGGCTACATAGACGGACCGGGGGAATTCACCGGCGAAATGCCGCAGGGGCAGGTGATCGGCAAAGCAAGATCCGCATCCGCCGATGGAGGTGAAGTGCGCATCCTCGAAGGATTCCCCGAAAAAATCACCGGCGAACTCGTCTTCTGCCATCAGGACAACCTGAACACCGACGGCATTTATCCCGGGAAGTACACGTATCTGGATGATTTCACACCGGAACAGCAGGCAGCGGTAGTGATGGAAAATTACGATCCGGATTTCCGTAAACTGGTTCAGGAAGGCGATCTGCTGGTGGGAGGCTTCAATTTCGGCACGGGAAGTTCCCGCGAACAGGCGGCGACGGCGTTGAAATACCGGGGTCTGCGCCTGGTGCTGGCGGGATCTTTCTCCGAAACCTACAAGCGCAACGCGCTGAATAACGGGTATTTAGTCATCGAAGCTCCGGATCTGGTTCGGGATTTGAAGGCGAAATTCGGCACCGAAAAGCCGACCGTGCGCACCGGCATCACGGCGACGCTGGATTTCCGCGCATCGCGGCTGACCGCGGCAGATAAAACCTATCCGATCAGCCCGGTCGGACCTGCGGCTCAGGAACTGGTGCTTGCGGGAGGGTTGGAGAATTGGGTGAGAATGAGGCTGCAATGACTCCGGATTTCCATCAAGATCCACCATTGAACCATCTTCTCTGGCGGCAGATGGGGGCATCCATCGAGATGCTGGAGAACGCCATCGGCGCCTGCCCGGACGATCTGTGGGGCGACCGCCGGCGCGAACCTCAGGTTTGGTATTTAGCCTATCACACGCTGTTCTGGCTGGATTTTTATCTGACCGGCAAGGAAGATGAATATATGCCGCCGGCGCCCTTCGGCTTGGAAGAGCTGGATCCCGCCGGCATCCTCCCGGAACGGGTCTATACCCGGGAAGAGCTGCTGAATTTTCTGGATCATTGTCGGCGCAAGGCGAAGCGGATGTTGGCGGCGCTTTCGGACGAGAATCCCGGACCGCGCTACTCATTCCGCTGGGGGGATGTGAGCTGGGTGGAATTGCAGATCTACAATCTGCGCCATGTGCAGCACGGCGCCGCGCAGCTGAATCTGATCCTGCGCCAGGAGCTGAATGACGCCCCGAGATGGGTGGGCGCAGCGAAGGAGGGGCTTGGATCGCCTTAAAGAATATGTTTTCTTTTTCATCCGCCTCTGGTATGAACGATAGCGATCCTAACGAAATCCGTTATTCACGAAAAAGCGTCAAAACGATAATAAGAAGTATCGCAGATCCTTTATATTATCGGAAACGGAAATATGGACGAAAGCAGAATATGATGACCCGAAGAGGGATCTATATCCATCAACCCCATTGGTAATGAGATCCCAGGGAAAAATCCGTTTATCAAAAGAAATATATAAAACTCCACGGTTTATCAACCTGCAATCACACTATGGACAAGACCCTATCCCGACAGATCGCGGAATTCGCGGTCGGATTGAAATTCGAAGACCTCCCCTCAGAGGTCGTGCTGGAAGTCAAACGATACCTCTACGATTCCATCGGCTGCGCCTACGGCGCTTACCGCACCCGCGACGTGAACGCCGTGCGCAAGATCTACCTGCGGATGGGCGGCAGGAAAGAAGCCACGCTAATCGGCTTCGGCGACCGCCTGCCCGCCGTCAACGCCGCACTGGTCAATTCGCTGATGATCCGAGCGCTGGACTTCAACGACATCTACTGGCGGGAAGACCCGTCGCACCCGTCGGATCTCATCCCGGCGGCGCTCGCCGCCGGCGAACTTGCGGGCGCCGGCATGAAGGAAGTCATCACCGCCATCGTTCTGGCGTACGAATTCGAACAGAGGCTTTGCGAATTCGCCGTGCCGGGAGTACGCGAACGCAAGTGGCATCACGCCACGCTGACGCAGTTCGTATCGCCCGTCGTCGCCGGCAAACTGTTAGGATTGACGGTGGATCAAATGGTCAACGCCATCGGCATCAACGGCTGCCACAACCACACCATCGGCTGCCCCACCGCCGGCAAGCTGACCATGATGAAGAACACCGTGGATCCGCTGGCGGTGCAGTCCGGGGTCTTCGCGGCGCTGCTGGCGCAGGAAGGTTACACCGGCACCGAAGCCGTCTTCGAAGGGAAGGAAGGGCTGATGGACGTCTTCGGACCGGATTGGGCGGTGGAAAAATTAGTGGGGGGCTTGGGATCCTCTTTTAAGATCCTCGAATGCAGCATGAAGGCGTTCCCCACGGAAGCTCTGACGCACACGCACCTGTCCGCCACCTTAAAAGTCGTCCGAGAGCACGACATAGCCTACGATCAGATCGAGGAAGTGAAGGTGACCACGATCGCACGCGCCTGCGACATCCTATTCGACCCTCACAAATACCGCCCCACCTCGCGGGAAACCGCGGATCACTCCCTGCCCTACTGCATCGCCGCCGCGATTGTGGACCGGCAGGTGACTACGCAGTCTTTTTCGGACGAAAAGCTGAAAGATCCGCGCATCTGGACGGTGATTAACCGAATCAAAGGAGAAGCGTCCGTGGAGTTCGAGAAGATGTTCCCCGCCAAGCAGCCTTCACGGGTCACCATCCGGACGAAGAGCGGCCAGACGTATTCTGAATATCTCGAGTATCCGAAGGGCGACCCCCGCGAACCGATGACCGCGGAGGATTTGGAGGCGAAGTTCAACGCGTTGAGCGCAGACCTTTTGACGCCGAAACGGCAGAAGGCGATTCAGAGGATGATCTTCCATTGCGAGAAATTCGACGCAGCTGGATTTATGCGCAGACTGAAGTGCGATGTGTAAAGGAATCCCGTTGGTGCACAGATTCCGTCTGCTCGAGCATCTGAATAAGGAGAAAAACGCGGGGTCGGATATGCAATCCAACCCCGTTCATTTTACGAGTATTTCGCTGAAGCGATTTGCTTTACGCTACTTCACCAGCAGCATCTTCTTCACATCCGTGAAGCTTCCCGCCTGCATCTTGCAGAAGTAG
>CAZUTK010000011.1:0-52659 GCA_964623265.1 uncultured bacterium
TGGTAGCTCGTTGGGCTCATAACCCAAAGGTCGCAGGTTCAAATCCTGCCCCCGCTACCAAGTAGAGACAAGGGCTCGGACGCAAATCCGAGCCCTTGTTGTTTTGGTAATCTAGACCTTGTGCAGGATGCGGAGAATCTGATTGAAACTGTCATTTCAATTCAGGAAGAGTTTTCAAGCACTTAACATAAATCTAATTCAACATTCATACGCCGCTAACATCCCGAAAGTAGTTTGTTTTGTCCATTCCGAAAGCAAACTCAAAATGCGGCATTATTGCCATTATCTCATCACACTGCTGTTGATGCTGCAAACCAACCTGCTCTCCGCGGGCATCATCAGCGGCTATATCAGAGATCGGGTCACGCGAGAACCGCTGATCTCAGCAAACGTGGTTATCGTCGGCACACCTTATGGAGCGTGCACCGACCTGGATGGTTTTTACAGCATCAGCGGCATCGAACCCGACCGATACACTTTACGAGCCACCATGCTGGGTTATGAAGATCAAGTGATTTCCAATGTAGCGGTGCTGGAAGAAGGGATCACCCGCATGGATTTTTTTCTGCTGCCGACTGCTCTGCAAATGGAAGAAGTCCGTGTGAGTGCAGGCTCTGAAAAGGGCAGTCAAAAGCGAGAACTGGAAGATCGCCTCTCTTCAACCGCCATCGTGGACGCCGTCTCCGCCGAAACGATGCGCGGTTTGCCGGATCCGGACATCGCGCAGGTGGTGACTCGCACGACCGGTGTCTCTTCAACGGGAGGGGATCCCATCATCCGCGGAATGGGAGTCCGCTATTCGAAAATCACATTGAACGGCTCGCAGCTTTCCGGCACGGAACCCAATCGCAGTGCGGTCTCCTTAGATCTGTTCCCGGCGGCTTTGATGCAGCAGGTCACCATCAATAAGTCGTATCTGCCGGATCAGTTCGGCGAATTCGGCGGCGGAATCATTAATATGAACACCTGGGAATACGCGGGCGATCCCGGACCGGTCAAAATCACTTTTTCCGCCGGTGGTGGTTACCGTGCGGGAACGACGTTCGAGCAGAACCTGACCTATCCGGGAGGAAAGTGGGATTTCATTGGATTCGATGACGGCACGAGGGCATTACCCTGGGCAATCGCCCACGCCGGGACTCAGATTCGTGAAAACCTCCCCAGCCATGCTCTGGAATATTACAGCGAATCTTTCCCCAACAATTGGGAGACTCAAACCAAGACTGCACAGCCCAATCAGAGCTATTCCTGCACGATCTCACAGGGGACAACTTTCTTGGGACGAGAGCTGGGTTACATCGCCTCCGGACTGTATCGCAATGGATCGGATTTGCGCACGTATCATCAAAACGCCTTTGCCCAGGGTCAAAGCCCGGACGCGCTCGTCCCGATTTATTCCTATCAAGGAACGGATTACAATTATTCTACCACACTAGGGGGAATAGGTGCTCTGAAATGGCGTGTGTCGCCGCTGACCACGTTCAACGCCAACATTCTCTTTAACCGAGACGCGGAAGATCAGGTGCGCGTTTATCAAGGTCCGAAAAACGATCAAGGGGTGGACATCCGCGCCACACGATTTCGCTTCGTCGGCGAGAGCATCTTCACCGCGCAAGTCCGCGGCGAACACACCTTCCCAAAATTTTTACAATCCAGTTTAATCTGGCGGATCACCGGTTCCCGAGGGGTGCGTTACGAACCGGATACGCGCCAGATCAACTACCGCTGGGATGACATCAATGATCAATGGGGAATATCGCTGGGCGCGAATCCCGACAACAGCGGCACTCGCATTTTCAACGATTTGTCGGACAACACCTGGACTGCTGGAATGGATATTCGACTGTATCCTCACCGAAATGTTCCGCAACTGAGCGTTAAGACAGGATTTGATTTCTTACTTCGTCATCGGGAAGCAGAATCGAGGGTTTTCCGCTACGAACCGGTGGGCGGAGCCGTCCCGGAATCCCTGGTGACTATGAGTCCGGAACAACTCTTTACGCCGGAATATTTGAATCCGAATTTCATCTCTATACTGGAACGCACTCAGACCACAGATGATTACACGGCAGATCAAGATTTAAAAGCGGCATATTTAATGCTGGATCTGCCGTTCGCTGGGAGATGGCAGTTCATAGGCGGAGCCCGAGTTGAACAATCGTTGCAAAAAGTCACCTCCTTCGAGCGCTTTAATCCCACCAATGTGCCTGTAGAAGGAAGGATTTTTACCACGGACGCTCTTCCGGCGATGACTCTGATCTACGCCCTGCCGCCGGACTCCAAACTGCGCTTTGCCGCCAGTCAGACGGTGTCCCGCCCTGATTTTCGGGAGCTTTCTTTGTACCGCTATAGCGACTACGACGGCGGATACAGCGTGATCGGCAATCCCGATTTGGAACGCGCCTTGATCCGCAATTTTGATCTGCGCTACGAGAAAGTATGGGGAGGGACCAACCTGGTTTCCGTTGGTCTTTTTTACAAACAGTTCGATCATCCCATAGAAGTCGTGCGGGTGTCGGGATCTGCAAAAGACATCTCCTATTTCAATGCCCGCAGCGCATACAATTATGGAATAGAACTGGAGTGGCGTCTGGAACTAGGGTGGTTGGGGAAACCTCTAAAACCATTTTCCTTATCGTCGAACTTGACCCTTCTGAAATCTGAAGTTCAGATAGATCCGGACATTTCCGGCGTGACCACATCAGGAAACCGACCTCTGCAAGGGCAATCGCCGTACTTGTGGAATCTGGATGTAAAATACTTCAGCCATCGCTATGGCACTCAAGCAGATCTGCTCTTTCAAGTCTTCGGCAAACGCATCGCAGAAGTAGGCACCGACTATTTGCCGGACATCTATGAAATGCCGCACCCCGATTTCGACTTAACATTCCGTCAACCCATAGGGAGTTCTTTCGCCATTCGAGGCTCAGCGGAAAACCTGCTGGATCCGGAAATTCGATTTCTGCATGGTGGATCCGGAGACTTTTACACGCAGACCTACCGACAGGGCCGCGCTTACTCTCTGGGAATAACTTATACAAGATAAGATGAAGAAACTCAATCTATTATTTCTGCTGTTCGCGATCATCGCGATCACTTCCTGTGACCGAAAAGCTACCGAGCCGGAATTGCAGTTGACGAATGCGCCGCCGCAGATCACTCAGTTCACAGCGGAAACCACATTTGTGGATCCCGGCCTGGGCGTAATACTGACCTGCCGAGCGGAAGACCCGGATGGGGACAAACTGGAATACTTCTGGTCTTGTACGAACGGAACCGGGGATATCCTTAATGAAAGCATCAACGACAGCACAACTCAGGCAACCGCACTGTTCAAAGCCGGACTTCTGTCGGGACTCAGCATCATAACCATAAAGGTTTCTGATTGTGCTCTGGCTTCTTATGACAGTCTGACGCTCGTCATCAAACTACCTCCGCCGCAGGAATTGACAGCTGAAGTCGTATCGAATTCGCAGGTTCGCCTCTGGTGGAACTACGCTTCCGGAGCAGCAGATGGATTTATTGTAGAGAGAAGCTCCGGTCCCGAGGAACCATTCACTGTCATACACGATATCCCCGGCGATTCCATGGAATGTCTCGACGATAACTTGACCAGTTTCCAAACTTATTATTATCGCGTTGCCGCGTACAATGAGAACGGCTCCTCTGAATATTCAACTGTGGTATCAGTTTATCTCGCATTGATGCCCACCTCCGGATTGGTTGCCTGGTATAAGCTGAATGGAGATGCTTTCGACGGCAGCGGTCAAGGGCGCAATGGGCAAGTGCTGGGCGCCACGCCAATCGCCGACCGCTTCGGCCGCAGCGGACAGGCCTTGTTTTTCAACGGAGTCGGCGCCTATGTGGACCTGCCAAGCGATTTGCTGCAATCATCCGAAATCACCGTAGCAGTATGGATCAATTGGATTGACAACACGCTTGCGAATCAACCGATTCTGCACGCTGTTGGTTCGGATGGGGCTTATCTGTCGCTGACACCCAAGGCATCGCCGCATTTCCAGATCACCTTAAGCGACGGCACTTATGCCGAATCTGTGAAGGCGCTGCCGCCGCTCAGCACGAACCAATGGACGTTCATTGCCTTCACGCAGCAAAACGGTTCTTTGACCCTTTATAAAAACGGTGCACCGATAAAAACTGATCCCATCACATTAACTCCGAACCAGGTGACTGGTCAAAACACCTATCTGGGCGGATCCCCCGCATCGGCGATTTATCTGACCGGTGCTCTGGATGATGTGAGGATCTATAGTCGCTCTTTAGATGCGGAGGAGATCACACAGCTTTATCGGGAGGGGGGATGGGGATATTAAAGCCGTTTACTCACAGCACAACAGCCGGTCTCAACATTCGAGAACCGGCTTTTTTTATTAACGGAAAACTCACCGAAGGCTCAATGAATATTAATTCACCACAAGTATTTTATACACGATAATAAAATCTGCCGGCGAAACGGATCGAGCATTCATTCTTTTCGCTAGATAAACCAAACGAACAATAAATCTTCGGGAGAAAAAAATGATAAAGACCATGCGCATTTACTGGTATTTATGCCTGGCGCTTTCCATTTACTATCAAACTCGTGCAGGATTGTGGCTCAGGCAATTGCTTCACCGCGACAAGTCCCTTCGCTCATTGTTGACTTAAGGGATCATCGAGGTGAAATCATCATCACCAATTAAAATGTTTCGGTTCTACAAAATCAACAAAAGTCAGAAGAATCAGAAGAAGAGGAGAAGAAGCGTATGCGACGCACATCAGCATGGATGTTATCAGTTCTGTTCGCCTTGATGCTGGCACAGCCGGTTCTGGCGGATACAATCATCGTCCAGGGCACGATTTTGCAAAATACCACCTGGACATCCAACAATGTGTATTTGTTGCGCGGCGGTGTTTTCGTCGGCAATGATCAGACTCAGACCATTCTAACAATTCAACCGGGCACTGTAATTAAAGGCGAATCCGCCAGCGGAGGATTTCTCTGCATCCGTCGTCATTCCAAGATCATCGCCGATGGGACGGCTTCCCAGCCTATCACTTTCACCAGCGATCGCCCGGTGGGCCAACAAGCCCGCGGTGACTGGGGCGGCATCATCATCAACGGCTTGGCGCATGTCAATCTGACCGGCGGAGTAGGTCAGGGTGAAGGCGGCACCGGCTTTTATGGGGGCGGTCTGACTCCCAACGACAATGATGACAGCGGAATTCTGCGTTATGTCCGCGTTGCTTACGCAGGATATCCCATCACCCCGGAAGATGAGTTGAACGGCATCGCTTTCCAGGGTGTCGGCGCCGGCACCATCGTGGATTACGTGCATGTGCATATGGGTGGGGATGACGGGATAGAGATGTTCGGCGGAAGCGTAAATTTGAAACATTGCCTGAGCACGGGCAATTTGGATGACCAGTTTGACTGGACCTTTGGCTGGAACGGCAAAGCGCAATTTCTGATTTGTCAGGAATACGGCGATGTCGGCGATCACGGCTTCGAATGCGACAACAACGAATTCAACTATTCCGCTACGCCGCGCTCGAACCCCACGATCTACAACGTCACCGCAATTGGGGCGACCAATCCGGTGAGCAATCCCATCGGATTGCTTTTACGCCGAGGTACCGGCGCCACCATCAAGAACTCCATCGTGATGAACTTCGAAGATTGCGGAATTGACATCGACGACGCAGCCACCTTCGCCAACGCCTGGGATTCGACTACCCAATCGTTGAACGGCAATCTCATCGTGGACAACAGCATTTTCTACGGCAACGGCGAGATCGCACAAACCGGCGAGACCGGCAGTCAGAATGAAGCAAATTTCCCATTCACTAGTCCGCAGTTCATACAGGTCCTGAATCCCAACAACCGCTTCACAAACCCGAATCTGATTGCGCCGACCGACACCTTGAATCCGGATTTCCGTCCGGCGGCTGGTTCCATCGCTTTCACCGGTTACGCGCAGCCTCCCGCGGATCCTTTCTTCAGTGCCGCAGCATTCGTTGGGGCCGTTGGCGACGAAGACTGGACGTCAGGCTGGCGTCTGGCACCCACCCCGGGCATTGTGGTGCAGCCCATCGCCATGGCAGCGGGTTGGAATCTGGTATCCCTTTCTGTAGTTCCCGTCAACAACACCTTATCAGCGCTCTTCCCAGCCGCAATCGTTGCTTACAAGTATGTACCCGGCACCGGTTACGTGAACTCCACAACCATCGAAAATGGCAAAGGGTACTGGATTAATATGCCATCCGCCACGACGGTGAACATCTCCGGCACCGCCTTCGCCTCTTACACCACACCGGTCACTCCTCCCTGGGAACTACTGGGCAGCGTGATCAATCCGGATCAAGTTCCGGTGGCTGTGGGCGGCAGCATCAACGTCGTGTATTCCTATAATCCCGGCACCGGCTATGTCGCTTCACCTGAAAATATGATGCAACCGGGTAAAGGATACTGGGTGAATATGACATCCGGCACGACGGCGATCTCGTTGGGCGGATCCAATGGTTCGCTCACAGCGAAATCCAACGAAGGGCTTTGGTTAGATGAGACGGATGAATTGTGGAATCTGACTCTTACCGCCACCGGGGAAACCGGATCAGCACCGAACGTATTCACCGTAACCATCGGTGGTGGCAATAGTCAATCCTTCATCCCGGCTCCGCCTCCTCCACCCAGTTACCTGACCTACGCTCAACTCTACACGGAAACCTGGCAAGGTCCTTACAGCGAAATGATCTATCCCTGGAACTCGCCGGTTGATGTATTGTGGAAACTGGAAGTGGACCCCAATGGTAATGTCGTGCCGCCGATCTACCGTACGACGATCATCTCATGGAATTCCGCTTCCTTGCCGAGTGCGGGCGATTTCCGCATCGTTGACGCCGTCTATGGCGACACGGTCGTGGCGAATATGCGGACTCAGTCCTCTTTCCAGGTCAGCGGCACTCAGTTGAAGTACTACAACATCATCTTCGATGCCCCTCTGCCTCCCGCGGTGGACATCTCGTTGTCTCCCATAGGTTCCACAACAATCCCCGCCAGTGGTGGTATGCTGACTTTCGACGCGACTCTGCAGAACACCAATCCCTCGGCGCCTGTTACTTTCCAAGTGTGGATGATGGTGCGGCTGCCGAATCAATCCTGGTGGGGACCTGCTTTAGGACCGATTAGTTTGACTTTGCCGCCCGGCGCCAGCATCACGCGTGAACGCAACCAAACCGTGCCGGCGAATGCTCCGGCAGGCGATTACTTCTACTGCGGATATGTGGGAACCTATCCGAATGCGGTCTTTGACAGTTCGGGATTTGCGTTCACCAAATCCCCAGTCGGAGATGGGTTCTTCGTGAACGATTGGTCTAATTCCGGTGAGCTGTTTGAAGCCGAATCGGAAGCCGTACCAACGGAATTCGCAGTGGTCAATGCCTATCCCAACCCGTTTAATCCGAATACCACTGTTCAATTCAGTCTGTCGCAAACGGACTGGGTGAGTCTGCGGGTATATGACTTATCCGGACGGGAAGTAGCTTCGTTGGTGGATGGTCAGCATACGGCAGGCGTGCATCAGGTATCCTTCAATGCCGAAGATCTGGCATCCGGAATCTATCTCGTTACACTGCGCGCAGGCGCATTCAGCGCAACTTCAAAGCTGGTCTTATTGAAGTAACCCGAGATGGATAGCAAGGAGGGGATGCTCCGCTCTTCAAAAAGCGGGGCATCCCGTTGGTTTTCATCCAGCATACAAGAAGAGGAAACACCATGAAATCATCCCTCATCATCGCGTTGTTGTTGACTACGACGTTATCAGCGGGTGCCTGGCACCTCACGTTGACTGCAACCGGCGAAGTGAATCCTGCGCCCTATACTTTCTCCGTGTCGCTGGGCGACAGTTCCGTTCTTACGTTTCTGCCGGCGCCGCCGCGTCCACCGCAATACGCCACCTATATCGAATTGTACGAGCCGGAATGGGTATCCGGACCCTATCTCTCGATGTTCTATCCGGATACCGGTGCCGATACGTTGATCTGGCTGGTGAACGTGGATCCCAACGGCAATGTAATGCCTCCCGTGGCGCGGACCACCACCATTCAATGGAACTCTGCTGATGTGCCATCTGGAGGTCTACTGTATCTTGTGGATTATCAGACCGGAGAAACCATTGTTCCGGATCTGCGCTCCGCGACATCTTTTTCAATCACCGGAACCGACGAGCTTTACTACAATTTGTACTGGGTAAATGCCACCTCAGTGCAGGATACTGAGGTCAAACCTCCGGCTGACTACAATCTTATGCAGGTTTTTCCCAATCCCTTCAATCCCGCAGCGAGGATTCAATTCACTCTGCATGAAGCTTCCAGCATCAATCTTCAGATCTACAATCTTGAGGGACGGCAGGTCGTCACGCTGGCCGAAGGCGAATGGGCGGCTGGAGAGCATGTCATCAGCTTCGATGCCACAAGGTTGTCTGCGGGGATTTACTGGGCGCGGCTTTTGCTGATAGATCGTGGAACGGACGAACGACGCATCGGCGCAATCCAGAAAATGGCGCTGGTCAAGTGACGGACCGGCACACTGAAATCGAAAGGCTGTCTCGCGGGTCGCAAGACAGCCTTTTGCATGCGTCGCGAATCCGGAATCAGCGCTTTTTCCAAGGTTGTAGGCGAAATCCCAGGCGGTCATACTGGGCGGAACGGGATACACACCCGCGCCGGAACAGAGCGGACACGGACTGCGGTCGTCTCGGCGCACTTCGATCAAACCGGTGCCGTGGCACGCGTAACACTCCTTGCCGCCCGCATCAAACCCGCGGCCGTCACAGTACATACAGCGATACGCGTGATCTACGGTAATGCACCGCTTATTCACCCATCCCCGACCCTGACATCCCGGACAGACTTTCGGCTTCTGGACCACCGACTGGGGCTGCTTCTTATCCTCCTTATCTGCTCCCAGAAGGCGGCGCGCAATTCATCTTCGCGTTTGATTTGCGGGGCGTTCAGGAAAGGAATCTTCAAGGAAGCCTTCTGCGCTCTAACATGAAAGAATGTAACAAGTTAAGTGAATAAAATCACATATCTTCCAACAATTTAGAGCGACGCTCAGCGCTGTCTTACTTAAAAGAAACGGTTTACCTCTGTTTCAGATTGTCATAACAAGAGCTTTTCTGCAGGCAATAAACTCATGGAGCGTTGAAAATTAAGCAGACATTACAATAATTTCACATAATTTCCTGCTGTCTATTCTGCATCCGTCCGATTTGAATCGAAATCGAAAACGACCTCACAATCCCTTGCCTTATAAAGGTTTTGAGGATATATTTGCAATGAGACTTGCGCACAAGATCAAAGATCTTGAAGATTCGGTTCATTGCGAACAAACAGTTACCTTAACAGGAGTTCATCATGATTTTCATCGCAGCGTTTCTCATCCTTATCGCCGCTCTCATCGTTGCGGTAAGCGCCAACAGGAAGGCACAGAAGGGGGATCCGGCGTACCGCACCGTCGCCGGCGCGGGGACGGCAGCCGCCGTCATTTTCGGCATTGTCGCCCTCACGCAATGCTTCACGCAAATCCCGGCAGGTCATGTTGGAGTGATTGACTTCTTCGGCATCGTATCCGACCGCACCCTGCCGGCGGGGATCAATCTGGTCAACCCTTTCGCACGCATCATCAAGTATTCCATTCAGACGAAAGAGCACAAGGAGACCATGCAGGTGCTCTCGCGGGAAGGACTCTCCATTGGTCTGGAAGTCAGCGCGATTTACAGGCTCAATCCCGAAGCCGCATCGCAGGTGTATAAGACCGTATCGGGCGGGGATTACGAGAATATCATTCTCATCCCGCTGTTCCGATCCATCTGCCGCTCCGTCACGGCGAGTTTCCAAGCCAGCGCGCTCTACTCGACGGAACGGGAGCGTCTGGGCGCTACGATTCTGGAAGAACTCTCCCAATCCGTCGCTCCACGCGGCATCACCATCGAAAACACCCCGATCCGCAACGTCGCTTTACCTACACAGCTGACGGAAGCCATCGAGCAGAAACAGCGCGCCGATCAAGAGAGCCAACGGATGGAGTTCGTTCTGACGAAGGAGCAGCAGGAGGCGGATCGAAAGCGCATTGAAGCCAAGGGGATCGCCGACTTTCAGACCATTGTGGCGGCGGGCATCAGCGAGCAGCTTTTACGTTGGAAAGGAATCGAAGCCACGGAGAAAATCGCCCAATCCCCCAATACTAAAGTGGTCATCATCGGTGCGGGCAAAGACGGATTGCCCATCATTCTGGATACGAAATGACTTCCGGGTGATCAGGGGGAGAGGGAACCGCGCTTATTTTTACTGAAACAGAATGACCTCCCGAATTCACTAAAAGCGTCCCCTGGGTTACGATCAAATAAAAGAGATCGCTCGTGATCTCCACGTCCCGTCTGCAATACGCTTCCAGCTGCCGCCACTGACCGTCCCGGTAGAATCTCAGCGCGTCCTCGCCGGTGCCGCTTTTACCGCAGCCGAGGTTCCAGGCTGCCAGAGTGTCCAAACTACATCGCAATCCGCTGCTCTTGTGAAGCGCTTCTAATATATCAAAGGTAGGGATCTTCCTGAAATCGGCGCCGCTGTAACCGGAGAGCACGGCGTAATCGAAGCGACGGCAGTTGAATCCAACCACCAGATCCGCGGAAAAGAGTTCGTCCAACAGTTTCTCAATGTCTTCTTCCCGGAATACCGCGATTTGTCCATCCCCCAGATTTTGCGTGACCGCTACGCTCAAACCCATCAAGTGCGCATTCCCCCAACCGCCCACATCTTCCGGTCCCCTCTGGGTTTCTAGGTCAAACGCAATTACCTTCTTCCCCCGTAGTTGCGGCGGCAATGTCCGCACTATCGCGGGCGGAGCGGACGATTGCATCCGTGTCGTTTCATCCAATCCTGTCCCCGCCGCCGCGGTGTGTACTGCCGGCGCATCCGCTTCCAGCGCAAACAGCAGCCGATTCAATATGTACACCGCCGCCGCCTTGTCTAAAGGCCGGTTGCCGGCGCCGCAGCGCGGCGAATGGACGCAGGATGGGCAACCGTCTTCGCAGGGGCATTCGCGAACCAGAGCCAGAGTCCGCCCCACCAGGCTGGGCAGGTGTTCGAAGGCGCGCCGGGTGATCCCCAAGCCGCCGGGATAGGCATCGTAGATGAAGATCGCCGCGCCTTCGACCTGAGGATGGTGCTGAAAAGAGATGCCTCCGATATCGCCTCGATCGCACATCACTTCCAGCGGGAACATCGAAATCAGCGCGTGTTCTGATGCGTGCAGTCCGCCCATAGAATGCAGACGCTCCGTCGCGACGGCTTTCTCCAGATCGGCATCGAATTCGATCCAGAAGCCCCGCGTAATCAGGATTTGGGGAGGTCCATCCAGTTCGTGAGTAGAGATCAGCTCGCCGCTGTGCAGGCGGCGTTTCTGGTATCCCGTCACGCGTTCCGTGACTTTCAGTTCTCCTTCGCAGACTCTGCCGTTGATCCCTCGCGATTCTGCACCGGCCTTCAGTGAGATCTCCCGTTTGCGCGAGAGGATCTCCGTATCTTTTTCGCCCAGAGCCATAGTGTAGAAATCCAGATCCACCTGTCGGGCGAAGACTACTTTTGCGGCATCGTCTACACTTTCAATCCAGTATTGCCGCGCGCGGTGCAGATAAACGGCTTGCGGATGGCATTCCGTCCAGAGGCGGCCGGCTCCGATATCGCCGATTTGCCTGCCGGTCTCCTGATCGTGAATGGAATAGGTGGAGCCGATGGAGCGGATGTTGACCAGGCGATGAGGATTCGGGATGCCGGGGAACCAGCGTTTCGCCCCTGCGCCGGGGATCAGCTTCCTTTCCGCCGCCAGCGGCTTCAGATGCGAGCGGTTTTCCTCGTCCAGATAACGCTCTTTATCCGCCAGGGGGATTTCCGCGGCGGCACAGACCAAATGCGAGCGGATGATTTCGGCATTCGCGGCATCCACCACCGCTGCTTCGCTGGGGCGCAGGAAGAGTTCATCCGGATGACGC
This sequence comes from uncultured bacterium, assembly GCA_964623265.1. Classification (GTDB taxonomy): domain Bacteria; phylum Electryoneota; class B3-LCP; order B3-LCP; family B3-LCP; genus CAZUTK01. The sequence continues at coordinate 12,051 of CAZUTK010000011.1, forward strand.
GCGTAATACTGATCTAGAGCGTCCTCGCCGGTGATCAGGATGACCAGGGATTCCCTCTCCCTGCGGCCCGCGCGGCCGGCGCGCTGCATCATAGCGGATATGGTTCCGGGATAGCCCAGCAGCAGACAGACATCTATTCCGCCCACATCCATGCCCAATTCGAGAGCGCTGGTGCTGATGACTCCCGACAGGCGGTCTTCCAGCAGCCTGCGTTCTATCTCGCGCCGCTCTTCAGGGAGAAATCCGGCGCGGTAACTGGAGAGTTGATGCTCCAGTTCCGGGTGAGCATCCAGAATCCAGCGATGGAGGAGCTCCGTGGCGCGGCGGGATTTCGTGAAAGCGATAATCTTATATCCCATCGCCATGATCTCCGGCAATAGACGCGATGCCAGGGTGTATGAGCTTTCCACGGGATTCAGAAGCAAAAAATGTCTGCCCGACGCCGGTGCCCCGTTGCGTTCCACCAGGACGAATTCTAAGCCGGTTAGATCCCGCGCCAATTCCAGCGGATTTCCGATGGTAGCGGAACCGGCGATCCAGCGGGGTTTTGCGCTGTAGAAGCGGCAAACGCGCAGGAGGCGTTTGATCACCTGCAGGACGTGAGAACCGAAGATGCCCCGATAAATGTGCAGTTCATCCAACACGATGATGCGCAGGTTGCGGAAAAAGTCCGACCAGCCGCGATGATAGGCGAGAATGCCGTAATGGAGCATATCCGGGTTGGTCAGCAGCAAGTGAGGCGGCTGCAAGCGCAGTTTTTCCCGTTCGGCGCGGGGCGTGTCTCCGTCCAGAATCGCGACGCGAAAGCGTTCAGAAAGGCCAGCAAGATGCAGCAATTCATTGATTCGCTGAGCTTGATCCTGTTCGAGAGCTTTCAAAGGGAAGAGCAGCAGGACGCGGGTTTCGGGATTCTGCACCAGCGCTTCGAGGATAGCGGTCTGGTAGATGAGGCTTTTGCCGGATGCCGTGGGCGTCACCACCAGCGGATTTTCACCCCGGTCGAAATGCCGCAACGCCTCGGCTTGATGGGAATACAGCCGTTCGATACCAGCCTGATGCAATGCGCGCGCCACGTTCTTCGATCGAAACGGGTACGCATCGTCCACGCGTGCCGTCCGAGGTTCGATATAGCGCCGGTAGAACGGCGCGCCGCGCAGCATGCCGGGCGATGTGATCTTCTTGATCAGCTTGTCCATCGGAAACCAACTCTTTAGGTAAAATATAAACGCCTTAGGGGATCAATGCAAGGGCTTAGAGAGGAAGAGGCAACGAAAATCCATTCGATTTCCGCCGCCTCTATCTTCGGATGAGATCGAAACGCGCCACCGTTATTTCACGAGAATCATCTTTCTCACCATAGTGGCACTCTGCGCGGTCAGGCGATAGAAGTAAACGCCGGAGGTTAGATTTGCGCCGTTGAACTCCGCTTCATAGCGGCCGGCTTCGAGATACCTATCGAGCAGGGAAGCGACGCGATTGCCCAGAAGATCGTAGATTTCAAGCTGAACGCGTCCAGATTGAGGAAGCTGGAACGAGATGACCGTCGCCGGATTGAAAGGATTCGGGCGGTTCTGCTCTAAGAGGTACTCGTTCGGCGCGGAGATGACATTCGTGACCGAAGGTAAGTCGTCGAACGAATCCCCCGTATTCCACCAGCTCGAACCACCGCCCGCCAAACCAGACGGCAATTTCAGGAATGGGATAGAATCCTGAGACGTATCCGCAGCGGCTACCGCGAAGGCTGAGAACTGGTAATCCCCCGGCGGAGCGTAGCCGGGGACGTTCTGCGTGCGGACGCGATTGGTGACGAATTGAGCCGGCAGGTTCAACGCGATCGGGCCGATGACCGGACCGTAGGTGCTCCCGTTGGGCAGAAGGATATTGCACCAGATGGTGGTCATCTGCGCTTGAGGCGCGATGTTCGCGATGTGAATCGTGGAATTAAATCCGCCGCCGGAAGCGGGGAGAACGATCGGGTTGACGTGCGGCGACAAGCGGATACTGACGGGGGCGGACTGGTCGAAGTAATAGGCGCCCATATCCGCGACAGTATTGTCCGGGTCAGTGAAGATGACGTTTTCATCGCCGGTATCAATGCACGGCGATCCCCATTGTAACCGGTAATCGCCCCAGGAAGTATCCAGAAATTCGGGATTGAGGTAGATATTATAGTAATTGTCGCAGGAATCGCTCTTCGCATTGACGGTGGTCAGAATCCCCATCCCCGCTGGAATCCCGCTGCCCACGAAATTTCCGCCGGCGTTTCCGTAAAAGTCACTGTGCGAGATACCGGCATTCGGCGAATTGACGAAATAAAGACCGCCGAAACCTGAGTTTTCGGCAACGATGGAATTCTCCAGCGTCAAACCGGAAAACCAGATATCCACGGCGCTCCCGTAGCCCGCTGCGCTGTTCGACACAATCGTGCATTTGTTGATGACAGGATTGCTGTACCAGAAATCCAGAGCACCGCCGTAAACGTTGCTGCGGTTCCCCATAATCAGGCAGTTGCGGATCTGGACATCCGAATAGTCGCAGTCGAAGCCTCCCCCCATTGTGCCTGCGACGTTATTCAGAATTGAGCTGTATTCAATGACAGGAGCTGCGGAATCGCAATCTACGCCGCCGCCGAAGACCGTCGCAGTATTTCCGCTGATCCGACAATGGGAGATCAGCGCATCGGCACCCCACCCGATGGACAAACCGCCGCCGGAATGATTGGATGTGTTGTTGCCGATCACGCTATGTGCTATATTGGGACGCGATCCGACTGTGATGTTGATTCCCCCGCCGTGACGCTGAGCCAGATTCTCAATGATTTCCGAATAACGGATGGCCGGGTCGGCGTTTTCCTTGACGTAAATCCCGCCGCCGGCGTAGTCCGCGCGGTTATTCCGGATGGTGCAGCGCTCGATGATGGGATTCGAGGCGTAGATGTAAACCCCACCGCCGTTCATATCTGCGCCCTGACCGGAGGCTCTGCCGTTATCAATGATGCAGTAGGCTAGACGGCTGCTATCCTGAGCGGAAAGAAAGCGGATGCCGTGCCAGCCGGTATCGGGATTCGCCGCAGTAAAGCGGATGGAATCATTAAACGCCCCGACGGCGTTGAGAATGCCGTTGACGATCAGCTTGTAGTGCCCCTGGAAGACGATTTCCGTGCCGCCTTCCACTGACAATTCAGAACCGTAGGGGATGTTGATATCTCCCTGAATCAGGTAAGGCGATCCAGAGGCTTGCCAGGTCCCGGACACCGATCCGCCGGAGATGATGGTTTCGGCATGAACCGGCATAGCGCAGAGGAAGAGCGCCACTGAGAGAATAAGAATCAAACTCAGCAATGCGGGCTTCTGAGCGCTTGTAATCTGCTTTCGTACGGATAAGAAGGATTGTCTCACGATCCCCTCCTGTAACAGCAATTCAACAAAAGATTTACGCAATTTACCAATCAAGGTTGGAGGTATTGGATTTTTTTTCACTATCTTGAATGAAATAATATACACTTGCATCGTTTTTTTTCCAAGCGTTTTAAGAAAACACTTGCGTTGCGGGGATAAAAGTTTGTACATTGTCGCTGCCCGCAAGCATTATTCTACGAATTCAGCGATCCTTCGATGAAACTCAACGAAAAGCCGCTCCGGCAGTGGAGCGACCCGGAAAAAATCGCAGCAGTCAAGCAGATCTTCAACGATGTCACGCCCTACTACGATCGCATGAACCACTTGCTTTCGGCGCGACGCGACATCTCCTGGCGCCGATTCGCGATCCGTCGGCTGCCGAAGTTCACCGCTAGGGTTCTGGATGTCGCCACCGGCACAGGCGACGTGGCGCTGGATATGATTCGCCTGCGACCGCAACTGGAAGTGGTGGGTGTGGATTTCGTGCGGAAGATGCTGGATAAAGCAGTGGAAAAGACTCAAGAGCTGGACGCGAAGCATCGCATCCGATATCTGACCGCCGACGCGCTGTCTCTCCCTTTCCCCGACAATCAGTTCGATGCCGCCACCATCGCCTTCGGGCTGCGCAACATCCCCGACCGTTCGGCAGCCATCCGCGAGATGGCGCGCGTCGTTCGACCCGGCGGCAAAGTCATCACGGTCGAAATGACCTTCCCCAAAAATCTGAAGCTGCGCCGCTTCTTCTTCTGGTATCTGAACCGCGCCATCCCTTTGCTGGGAAAATTCATAGCGGGCAATCACGACGCCTACCGCTACTTATCGGCTTCCATTCAAGATTTCATCCACCCGGACGTTTTGAGCGGGATATTCACTGAGGCGGGATTGATTCAGGTTCGGGCTTTTCCGCTGACGCTGGGGATCACCTACCTCCACGAAGGCATCGTCCCCTAAGGGGAGATCACCGCTTACAAGCGAGCTCGGTATCTTGCCACCGTCAGACTCAAGATGACACTCCCCAAGAGAGCCAGCATCCCATAATCCGATCTTAAATCCCGCAAGTAACTCCCCTTGAGGAAGACTTCGCGCAGGATAGATAGATAATAGCGCAGAGGATTAATTCGGGTGATGTCTTGAGCCCAGTTCGGCATATTTTCGATGGGGTAAAAGAATCCCGACATCAGCATGCAGAAAACCATCATAAACCAAGCGACGAAGAGCGCCTGCTGCTGCGTTGAGGTGATGGTGGAAATAAATAAGCCGATGCCGAGAGTGTTCAGCAGGAAGAAGATCGTCGCCAGGATGATGAGCCCTGGATTCCCCTCAAAAGGGATGCCGAACCAGAGCGTACCAACCAGCAGCGCGACGCTTAGCTCGATAAATCCAATGACCGCGAAAGGCAGGAGCTTTCCGACCAGAAGCTGAAAGGGGCGAATGGGAGTCACGATCAATTGCTCGAATGTGCCGATCTCCTTCTCGCGCACTAAACCCATACCGGTCAACAGCATAGTCGTCACCGTCACCAGCACGGTGATGATGCCGGGGATCATATAATAGTAACTTTCCAAATTGGGATTGTAAAAGACCCTCGTGCGCGCTTCCAGCAGATGAACCCCGCCCGCTCGCATTTCAAGCTTCGAGAGCAAAATATCTTTTGAAATCTCCTGCAGAATGCTCGATGCATATCCCAGACCTATCGCGGATGTGTTGGAATTCTGTCCATCCACGAGGATCTGCACCGCAGGGGACTGCCCGGTTTCGAGGTCTGCGCTGAAATAGCGCGGGATCAATACCGCCAGATCCGCATCTCCTCGCTGAATGGCGTCTTCCGCTTCACTTCGGGAATGAGCCTGCAATGCGATGCTGAAATAACCGGAAGCCTGCAACGAGGCGACGGTCTGACGAGACAGACTGGATCGGTCTTCATCCCAGATTGCCAACCGGAGATTGCGGACGTCCGTCGTCACAGCATAGCCCAGCAGGAAAAGCTGCACCAACGGCATAACGAAGATGATCATCAGCATGGGACGATCCCGCAACACCTGCTGAAATTCTTTTCGGATCAAGACGATGACAGGTCGCATAGTTGTCAAGCCAGACGGACTTTGAAGCGTCGTATGCTGATGATCAGCAACAGAAATGAAAGCAGCGCTAGAAAAAGCGCATTCCGCCAGAGCGCGGCGAAATCATTCCCTTTCAGCAAGATGCCCCGGATGATGATCAAGTAGTATTTCGCCGGGATGATGTGCGAAATCCCCTGCAGCACCCAGGGCATACTCGCCACGGGAAAAATGAACCCCGACAGAATGACGGACGGCAGCAGTGTGATCATCGCCGCCATCATCATCGAAACTTGCTGCGTCGGAGCGATGGTTGAAATCAAGATGCCCAGCGAGAGCGATGTCAGGACATAGAGGAGCGAAAAGAAAGCCAGCAGCCAGGCACTCCCTATGAATGGCACGCCGAACCAGAAATAACCGAACAGGAGGATCAGCAGAGCATCCAGGGAAGCCAGCACGACATAAGGCGCGACCTTGCCGATCACAAGTTCAAGAGGCTGCAGAGGTGCAACCAGAATCTGCTCCATGGTGCCGGTTTCCTTCTCCCGGGTGATGGTGATGGAGGTAAGCAGCGCGCAGATCATCATCATCAACACCGCGATCAATCCGGGCACGATGAAATGCGAGCTCTCCTGCTCCGGATTATACCAAATGGCGGGAAGAATGCGGAATGGGAAGCGGGCTCCGCCTGCACTGTAGCCTGCGTTTTCGATCAGATTCCAGGTGGCTTCCGCGAGGAGCTGCTGGGAGACGTTGGACACGATGGATCCGGTGTTGGAATCCGAACCGTCAATCAAAATCTGCACAGGTGTGACCGCTTCCCGTTTCAAAGAAGCGGCGTAGTCTGCGGGGATGACCAGCGCGGCTTTAACGATCCTGGAGCGGAAGAGGTCCTCGATTTCCGACTGCCGTTCAATCTGAGCATTTAAGGTGAAATAATCGGATCCTGCAAATTTGCGGATCAATTCGCGGGATGCGGGAGTCCGGCTTTGATCCCAAACGCCCAGCGGGATGTTTTTCACATCCATATCAATGGCGTAGCCGAACAGGAGCAACTGCATGATCGGCATTACAATGATGATCGTCAGCGAACGCGGGTCGCGCCGGATGTGAATGAATTCTTTGATGATGACCGGCAGGAGATTATATTTCATTCCTGCTCCTTGATCAGTTGCACGAAGACATCTTGAACGGTTTCCTTCTTGAATTTCCGCTTCAAATCGGCGGGGGTGTCCATCGCCACGATTTCGCCGCGGTTCATAATCGAGATGCGGTGGCAGTACTCCGCTTCGTCCATATAATGCGTTGTGACGAAGATGGTGACGTCCTGCACGGCGAGGCGGTAAATGGTCTCCCAGAAATTGCGCCGCGCGATGGGGTCCACGCCTCCGGTCGGCTCGTCGAGGAAGAGAATGCTCGGTTCGTGGATCAGCGCGCAGCCCAGAGCCAGCCGTTGCTTCCAGCCCAGCGGCAGAGATCGAGTGATTCTCCCCCGCAACTCTTCGAGTTGAAACTGATGGAGGATTTCCAATTTGCGCTGTCGCGCGCGTTCGGGATCGAGGTTGTAGGCACCGGCGAAGAAATCCAGGTTTTCTTCGACTTTCAAATCCTCATACAGCGAGAATTTTTGCGACATATACCCGATGTCTCTTTTAATCGCCCGCCTTTCACCCCGAATGGAATGACCGTTGACCCAGGCATCTCCGCTCGAAGGGGGGATCAATCCGCACAGCATGCGGATGGCGGTGGTTTTTCCGGCGCCGTTGGCGCCCAGGAAACCGAAGACTTCGCCGCGTTGAACTTCAAAGGACACCGCATTCACCGCGGTGAATTTTCCGAAACGGCGCGTCAGTTTGTCCGCACGGATGGCGATGGAATGGGACGATGTCCGGTTCATTGCTGCAATAAATAGACAAAGGTATCTTCCAAACTCGGTTCCGCGACTTCTATCAGGGAAAAGGGGCATTTCCCGCCATCCAGGATTTGACGGATTGGATCGCTCGCCTGCGCGCTTGCGCCGACGGCGACGTGGATCCGATCTCCGTAGATGTGCACTGAGGGGAAATCCCCCATCTGCCTCAGGAGATTCGCCGCTACGTGCGGCTGCGGAGTGTAAACCCGCAGAAGAGCGTAGGGAAATGCCGCGGTGATCTGCTGTGGGGCGCCGCCGGCAAGGGCGCTCCCTTGATATATTAAAGACACCCGATCGCAGCGGGCGGCTTCATCCATATAAGGAGTGGTCACCAGCACAGTCACCCCCTCGCGGCGCAAGCCTTCTAAGATCTCCCAAAACTCATTGCGGCTGACGGGATCCACGCCGGTCGTGGGCTCATCCAGGATCAACAGCTTGGGGGTGTGAATCAGCGTGCAGGAAAGCGCCAGCTTCTGTTTCATCCCGCCTGATAAAGCTCCCGCCTTGCGGTCGGAGAAGGGCGCCAGCCTGCTGAATTCCAGCAAACGTCGGGTCAATCGCTCCTCTTCGGCTTTCGGAACGCGGAAAATGCGGGCGAAAAAATGCAGATTCTCCGCTACGGTCAGGTCTGGGTAAAGCGAGAAGCGCTGAGGCATATAGCCGATATGCGCCTTGATTCGGTTCTGCTCCTGAATCGGATCAAAACCCAGCACCCGCGCGCTCCCTGCATCCGGAGTGATCAAGCCGCAGAGAATGCGCAAGAGCGTGGTCTTGCCGGCTCCATCCGGACCGATCAAGCCGTACATTTCCCCGCGAAAGATCTCCAGATTCAGCCCTTGCAGCGCCGGTATATCGCCATAAGATTTGCGTAATTCCCGCACCGTGACAATGGGTGGATCCGATGCAATAGTCATCATTTTATATAGACATCCGCAGGCATACCGATGAGCGCTTTCCCTTCGGGATTATCGAATGCCACTTTGACCGCAAAAACAAGGTCTGCACGCGCGCGGCGGGTCTGCACGTTCTTGGGCGTGAACTCCGCCTTCGGCGACACCCAGCTCACACGGCCCTGAAAAACCTCCTCAGGGAGCGCGTCCACGCGCACCATTACGGCGGTGCCCGGCGCCACCATTCCGAGGTCGGCTTCCCCCATATAGATTTTGATCCAGAGATGCTTCAAGTCGGCGAGCTTCGCAACAGAGCCGTTCAGCAACAGATTTTCGCCGGATTCGACGTATCTTTCCAGCACCGTCCCGGAAATCGGCGTGCGAATCTGAGCGTCGCGCATTTGCAGATTGAGCAGATCCAGAGAAGCGTTGAGCTGTTCTTCTTTGGCATCCAGCACCGGCAATTGATCCTCCGCGGCTCGCAGACGCAGCGCTGCCGTCGCCGCTTGTGTGCTCAGATCATCCACGATCTGCTGAGTCGAACTGCCGGATTCGAGCAATTTCCTCTGTCTTTCCAGGTTCAGTTTCGCGTTGTCATATTGCTCCTTCGCCTGGGCGATTGAGGAGTGCGCCAAGCGGCGGTTCGCCGCGATTTCCTGCAAACCCGCGCGGGTTTGACGCAGCTGCGCCGCCAACTTGCTGGTATCCATCATCGCGATGAGCGCTCCTTCATCCACGAATTGCCCTTCCTCCACTTCCACAGCGCAGACGGTTCCCGGCACAAGAGTGCTCACGATGATCTCGTCTGCTTCGAGCGTGCCGGAACCCAAGTAATTCTGCTTTTCCCCGCCGCGGCAGCTGAGTAACAGGAAGCCTAAAGCGGCAAGCAGCACGCAGGTATGCGATTTTCTTTTCATATTTTTCTCGGATTCATTATTGCCATTTCTGCAGCATCCGGTTTTATGGCTGAGCTATACCCAAAGCATATTTCAAAGCCGACCGCGCTAGGTGATAATCCGCCAGAGCCGCTATCCGATCGGCATCGCTGGCGCACACAGAATCTTGTGCATCCTGGAATTCCCGTTCCGTCGCGACTCCTTGTGTATAGCGCGCTTCGACCCAGTTCAGCACTTCGCGCGCCAGCCGGGCTCCTTCTTCGGTGATTTCCAGTTTTCGCTTCGCATTATCCAGCGACTTCCGCGCGTTCAACACTTGCAGTCGCACATTTGAACGAAGCAGCTGCTCCGATTCCTGCAACTGCCGGATCACCGCACGGGTTTGCCCCACTCGGATTTTGCGCAGGTTCCAATCCCATAACGTCCAGCTTAGATTCACCCCGATCATCTCATAGAGCATCCATTCATTGGCGATTTTGTCAATTCCGGGTCTGCCGTAATCCACAATGCCGAAAGCGGAAAGCGCAGGATAATACGCTGAATGCTCCACGGCGGTTCTGTGCTGCGCCGCCGCAATTTGCGCTTCCAGCGACTTGAATTCCGGGCGATGCCGAAACGCGTATTCTTCCGGTTGCGACGGGATTTCTTCTTGAAGCGTTTCCAGCGAATCCAGCTGTAATTCTTCGCCCGAATCCGGCAGGTCCAGAATTTCGCGCAGATTCATTTGCGCGATTTCGAAAAGGTTCTCGGCTTCTTGAAGTTTCTGCTGCGCCTGCAGGACTCCGAAATGCGCTCTCGCGGTAACTTCTTCCGGAGCCACCCCTGCCGCCATGCGCTCTTGCGCCTCTGCGAGATGCCGCCGGAGCCGTTCCAAGTGCAAACGCGCGGCGGATCGCAGAGCAACGGCTTTTTGAGCCTGCAGATAGGCTGCTTCTGTTTTTTGCAGGATCTGCAGGCGGACTTTTTCGTATTCCGCCTGCTGCTGACGGACCGCTTCCTGCGCCGCAAGAAAAGTGCTTTTCAGCCGGAATCCCGTGAACAGCGGCTGCGTGACTTGCAATTTGAAATCCACAGTATGGTTGTCGCCAAAACGGGTTTCTCTGCCCGGAATTACGGCGGAACCCAGACCGGGGAGAGCGACAGTCATCGGAGGCTGCTCGAAGCTCATCACATCCGAAGTATATAGATACGATCCTCCGAAATCCAGCAGAGGAAGCCGACGCCGATCCGCTTCTTGAATCTGCAATTCGGCAATATGAATCCATTCCGAACTGATGCGAAGCTCTTCCGCGGCTTCCAAAGCTCTCCGCAACGCTTCATTCCACGTCAGCCTCTGCGCCATGCACGGTGCGGCACAAAAGAAAGTCCACACAAGACCGATAACGATGCACGCAAAGGGGTGCATGCATTTCGGCACATCGTGCTTATGATTCTTCATGTCCACCTCGCTCTCCTGCCGACAAACCGTACAACAGCAAATCCAGGATATGCCGCCGCCTCTCCTCGAGGAAGTTCGGTTGATGCCTCCAATCCGGATTCATCACCTGAATCACATCTCTGGCGACGAACGGAAAAATGCAGAGCGCGACCATACTTAAGACCGCTTGATCCACGTTATGAGACTTGAATAAACCGATTTTTTGCCCATCCCGGAAAATGTCCTTCAGGTTGGAAACCAGATCTTTGCGCTTCTCATCCATAGGGCCGGCGAAGATCTTCTTCAGAATCACGGCTCCGCTGGTCAGCTCCCAGATCATAAAGCGCGGAAAATCGGGTTCACCACTTAAGAAATCGAAGTAGGTGCGGATGACGGCTTCCAGCCGTTTTTGGGGATCGGGATCGGATTCGGACGCCTTTTTCAGCCGGAAGAAAAAATGGATGAGCAAGGGCGAAACGATCTGCTGATACAGCTCGTCCTTGCTGTGAAAATAATAATGCAGCATCGCCAGGTTCACCCCAGCTTCCCGGGCGATCTCCCGGGTGCGCGCCCCCTGACGACCCTTTGCCAGAAAGATGTGGTATGCCGCCTTCAGGATGCGCTCCTTGGGGTTATGTCCAAGCTGTTCGTTCTTCTCTTCCATGAATCAATCATATGATTAAATCATATGAATAAAACAAATGATTAAATCATATGACTAATATACTTCTGTGAAAAAGAAATTGCAAGGTTTTTTTATCTTTTTTCAAACAGCAGCCGATGGATTTCTGCGACGCGAGAATTGCGAGAATCGGCTTGAATGTAAAATCAGGGGATCTTATATTGGCGGTGTCTTACAACAAAAAAGCGACCGTTATCCACTCTCTCATCAGGATGCGCCATGAACGGAATGGAACGGGAGAAATTGATCTTCGAATTGAACGAAGAAAGCCTGACGCACATCATCAAGGAGGTCTGCCGTCTGCATCAAATTCCTGCCGGGAGCTTCTGGGTGGCGGTCTGTCATCGTCCGGATCACCCCGACAACAAACCCTACATCGGGAAGAAGCGGTCGGATCGCAAGGAAGCCATCAAGGATGCGATCGAGCACAATCGCCAATATGTCGGACATCATGCGGGTGTGATCGGACAATTCGACTGATCCGGTCCGTTGCGCCGAATTTCAAAGCGGTGTCCCGCCTCGGCCGGTTTCCGACGACGTGATTTTCAACCGCCATAACTCTGCGTGAATTTTCGCCTTCCACGACAGTTCTTCCGCTTTATCTCGATACAACTTCGCAAGATTCGAATCCCCCAGGGAATGATAGACACTCGCCAACTGTCTGTATGGGAGCGGGAAATCCGGCACGAGAGCGATGGCTTCGTGCAGGCGTGCAATCGCCTCCTGCGGAATGCCGGCTTCTTGGTAGGCTTCACCCAGACGGCTTAACGACCAGGCATCCGATGGGTTCTCAAGGATAGTTTTTCTTAAAGACGCGATGGCGTTATTCGGTTCTGTATTTTTCAAAGACATGACTCTGACCCCCTGGTTTCCTTTTTTATCATTCGATCACCAACATACTGCGCATTTCCAGCTCATCCCTTTCGAAGGAAGAGATCCATTGCAGGGTTTCCACTTCCGCAAAAAACTCTTTTAGATCTCGGCGCCCTGCGTGAAACTGGTTGATAATATAGGCGAATAGATCGGCGGTTTGCAGCCCGGGCGAGTGCGACGCCGGCGCGAAACAAGGAGTCGCGAGGATTCCCTGAAATCCGGAGCCGTAGGGCGTATTGAAAAAAAAATTCAACATTCCGGCGCTGCGCGTCCGGCCCCGGCCTGCTTCTTCGGATTTGAAAATCAGCTGCGCCTTGGTCCCAGGGTGATTCTCGAGCATAAAGGAATTGACCCGTTCGATCAAGTGCGCCAGCAGCAGGGGGCAGCTTTCTTCATCAAACCGATCCTCCGCCGTAAGCGCGCTGCGATGCATGCGGTCTGCGAATTCGGAAAAATCAGGCTGCTGGGAATCGGCGGCGGCGATTTTTGTAGAGGAAAACACGGTTATCTTCAACCACCGGCAGAGGCTGAACCATTCGCGCACGAACTCCAACGTTCGATAGCTGTCCATCTTCCGTCTGTTCAACAACTTTTTTCCGCGCAGCGGAAACTCGCCGATACCTTCGCGCTTGAAGAATCTGCCTTTAAGCCGCAGCAGTCTGCGACAGTAATCGTCGTGCGTTTCTTCCGGGACCGCGGCGCCGGCGATCGTGACGCAAGATGCGTTTTTGTCCAGGTGTGATTGTCGGCTTTCGTCCAAGAATACCAGCACTTTCCGTCCTCTTCTTGCTCTCAAATGCTCCCTGCTCCGTGCGTCGCATCCCATTCGGCATCCGCCGGTTCTGCTCTGGTCCATCCTGAGTTAAAGCCTTACGGCTTTCTTCAGATCCGTCCCATCGAAGAAGAGATTGATCCGTAGAAGCGAATCTTACCGGATATTCATCGCTTTTCCGGTCATTAAACAGGGGACAACAAAAAATCCGGCGGGCGCCGGATTTCGTGCAATGCCGAATCAACGGATCGTGTTCACTCGATCCGCTTCAGCATCTCGGCGGCTTGCGCGGAATGCCCGCAGTTTTGCTCCACCAGCCATCTGAGCAGCGGGATCGCCCGATCCGGATCCGATTTCAGCAGATACGCCTGCGCCAGATACCAGCGAGTTTTTTCCCGGAAAGTAAATTGGGTCAAACTATCCGCTGCGGTCAGCGCTTGAATCGCTGGATCCGCCTGCCGGTCGAGAAAATAACACACTCCTAAAAAAAGTCGGTAGATGCCGCTTTCCGGATCTGAATCTACAGCGTCTTTTAGAAACTTCACCGCGCTGCGGTAATCCCCCTTTTGGTACAACCGCATCCCCTCCTGAAACTGCGTCTCCGCCGCGTCGTCGGATTCGCCGCGGACGACGGACGCTTTGTAGGGGATCGGTTCGAACTGCAGCAACGATAAGTAGGGAGATGAAGATTCGGGCGAAGGTCGGAAAATGAACAGGAACAGCGCAGCCAGTACCACAGCACCTGCCGGCAGGAGGAATGCCAACTTGGGCTTGGACATCAAACGACGCAAGGAACGGACCCACAAGGTCCTGTCCTTGGATTTCGAACCGGTCGCTGCCGACAGTGATTGCAGGTAAAGGGCTTTCTGCGATTCGAAGGTCAGCCCTTCCCGTCGCAGGTTCTCGCGGATTTCAGCGCGCTTCTCCAGCAGAGCCGCCATCCAGGATACCTCATCAGACAGTTCCCGGAAGCAGAAGTCGCAATCCAAGAGATGCTCTTCGAATCGTTCGCGGTCCGCATCGTTCAACTGCCCCAATTCGTACTGGATCCGTAGAGCGCCGGCTTTTTCATCTGTACAATTTTCCATACGCACCCTCAGGTCAGATGCTTTTTAAAAGCAACTCGCGAAGCTTTCTGCGACAGTCGAAGACGCGCTTGTCGAACGTGCCTCGTTGCAGGTTCGGTTCCAAGGTCCGAAAGATTTCCCATAATTCCTGAACCGTTTTCTCCTCCAGAATCCCCAAGAAAAACGTCCTGCAGAATAATGACATCCCCCGAATCGTCCGGCTAATGTGTTGAACCAGGTCTCTCGATTCGAGGCTTGCCGCAAAAGAGGCGCCCCATTCTGAGATCACAGATTCTTGAACTCCGCGAGTCACTTCGGCAGACGGCGCTTCTGCAGGGATCTCCGTTCTTCGTTCCCTGCGCCGCAGCGCATCACCGATTTTGTTGCGAAGGATTCCATAAGCGAAATAGTGAGGGTTGGATTCTATTTCTGACAGCTTTTCGATAAACACCACCAGGGTGTTCTGGAGCAGATCATCCAGATCCGCGGGCGCCCATCCTCGTAATCTACATTGGAGAACCAGGCGCAATCTTACCGCGATCTCTCGACAGAGTTGATCCTTCGCCGCCGCATCACCTGAGCGAGACTGCGCAAGCAGATCATTCCAATCTTTAGCTTCACCGTGAGGCACGTATTGCTCGCTTCTATTACAGTGACCGTCACTTTCAATTCAGGGGACTTTCGTCCAAACCGCTGATCAGCACAAAGGGAGCCCAGGAACGCAATCCGATCTGCGAGCGACGACAATCCATCTGGGCGCGGCGCAGGGATTCCGCCGGCGGATATTGACGCAAATAGCCGTAAAATTTCGTCATCAAATCCGCCGACGCCGCATCGTCCACCCCCCAGAGCGAAACCAGCACCGAGGCGGCTCCCGCCGCCAGAAAAGCGCGGGATATTCCGACCACTTCATCGCCGTTCGTCCGCCTTCCCATCCCGGTCCTGCAGGCGGAGAGCACGACCAAATCAGCTTTGATGGGTAGTTGGAAGATCTCATAAACTGATACATCTCCGTCCTGCTCTTGATCCGGCGCCAACAGAAGTTTGGAGAACAACGGATAGGCGGCGTTCAGGTCGCTGTGACAGGCGAGGTGGATCACATCGAAATCAGCCGCCAGCTGCAACAAGCGAGTCTCCGTCGCAGCTTTTCGCGTGAAGATTTTACTGACGGAGAAGTTTTTCGCGATGGACTTCACTTCCCGTTCGGCGAAAGGCAGCGGCGGAAAATCCACATCGGCGATGCTCGGATTACCGAACGCCAGCAGGCTGTTGCGGCGAGGCGCGTCCTTACGGCGGAGGAACGTCAATGTCGAAGCCGAAGGTAAGACCGAAAAACCCCATCGGTCGGATACAAAATTCCCGCTCGGATCCCGCAGCGCGGAAAACGGCACATAGTGCAAAATCCCATGCGGAATGAGGATGAGGCGACCGCCGCTGGGAAGATCGGCGCAAGGCGCAAGCAGGAGGTTGTAAAGAGCCTCGGGTAGGAATCGCGAATCCCCCAGGTACTGGATCTCGTCCCGCAGTCCGGTGACCAAATTCTTCAAGCTGTCACCGCCCACAGGTACTCGATAAAATCTTACATCACGTTTCGTCACGTACCAGATCAGAGTTCTATCGCGGGCGATATAATACTCCAACAGGGCGGCATCCGGCGTCAACATTCTCTGAATTTCTTTCAACGTCAACGCTTCTACTCTGCCGGGGGAAGTCACCTCCGGCTCTTCGGATTTATCCTCGATTTCGTTGCTTTCACTCATAACAGAGCTTAAAATTGAGATGTTTTCACCGCCGGCCGCCAGCAAGTCCAAGAAAGAACGAGCCTTGCTGCGTTCGACATAATGAAACGCCGTCTCGCTGTCTCCCAGCGCGACGAGAGCCGTGATGACCGCTTCATACAGATCCGCGCCGCTTGCGGCGAAGCTGGTCTTCTGCGCTTCGACTTGCAAGCGCGAACGCATATTTTCCAGAAGGTCCACAGCTTTCTTGTAATCCGTCACCGCAGATTCCAGCCGTCCCTGCGATAAATGGTAATTTCCCAGCGCCGCCTGCACCAGAAGAAGGTTTACTGAAATGCTATCTTCAGCAGCAAGCTTCAACGCACGTTGCAAATAGGTTTCGGCTTCTTTATACCTTCTCTGCGCGGCGAACAACGTTCCGAGGTCGGCGAGAGTCACGCATTCTCCGCTGCGATCCCCTAATGCCTGGCAGATGTCGAGATCCTGCTGATAATAATTCCGAGCCTCGTCGAAATCCCCCATTTTGAATGCGACATACCCGAGGTTGCTCAGTGCGATGCCTTCACCTTTGCGATCGCCTGCTGCTCGGCGGATCGTGAGACTCTGCCGATGGCGTTCAAGAGCATCCTCGAAACGACCCTGTGCCGCCAGAATCCCGCCGATGTTATCGAGCGTGGCGGCTTCGCCTTCGCGGTCTTCCAGATCCCGACTGATCTGCAAGCTCTCTTCGTAATAGGTCAGAGCTTTCTCATCATCGTACAGGAGATCGTACACCACGCCGATATTGTGCAGGGTGACGGCAACGCCCTTTTGATTGCCCAGTTCACGCTTCAGCTCCAGGCTGCGGCGGTGATACTCCAGTGCTCGGGTGTAATCCCCCAGAGATTTATAAGCCACACCCATATTGCCTAAGACTCGGCCGGCGCCGTCGCGATCCTCCAATTCCGTGAAGATCTTCAGACTTTGATTGTAACATTCGAGCGCCTTGAAATGGGACGACTGATCATCATACACCATGCCGATATTATTCAACGTATTCGCTTCCCCCCGGCGATCGCCCAATTTTCTGCGGATCTGCAGGCTCTGTTCAAAATACTGCACCGCTTCCGGGAAGCGAGAGAGGTTGCGATAGGCGACGCCGATATTATTCAGGTTCTGCGCTTCGAGCAGCGGATCCCCGTGAGCCCGGGCGATCTCCAGGCTGCGCTGGTAATGCTGAATCGCCAGCGGGTACTGGGAAAGATCGTCGTAAATCCATCCGAGGCTCTTCAGCGTCTGCGCGATGCGCGGCGGATCATCCAGTTGTTCAAACTCCCGCAGAGCTTCCTGCCAGCTGTTCAGAGCTTCGGCGTAACGTTCCAGTTCGTATTGCACCGCGCCGATTTTATACCAGGCTCGAGCTTCCCCAGCCTTATCGCCGGAAAGGCGGTATTCACCGCGACATTTCTGATACTCCGCCAGCGCGGATTCGAGATCACCGGCATCCCGCAGGGAATCCGCGCGTACAAAGGAGCTATCCGGTCTTCCTGCGATCCTTTTTGCTGCGCCAGCCAGACAATAAAGGAGACAGCTGCGACCAGCATCAAAATCGCGCCGGATCTGCGCAGAACTTTTTGTGAGGAACCCATTCTAGCACTGTTTGATTTCACAGCGGCAAGATTTCGCAATCGCCCAACAACGCAATGCGGAAGGGAAAGCCATTCCCTGCCGGGTCAGTCTTGAAGACAGCGGCAATGATTCGAGACGGCGGTTTTTTCCTGCGGATTTATACCTTCCGACAACATTTCCTCCCGCATTGGCTGAATTCTGTACAAAAACAGCCTTTTCGATTCCTTTCTGTCATCCTCGACGACGGACGAAAGCAGCATTTTACAACTAAGCGTCTCGGCTTTCCGTATTATAGAGTAACATCTCACGTTAATAGAGAAAAAGACCATGAAATACAAAGCCTTCATCAGGTTCTCCGCGGTCGTCCTAGGGTTGATGATCATTTTCCTCCTAACGGCAGGCTGCAACAAAGACGATGGCTACGGATCCACCGGTCCATCCAATACCGGGTCACCCGGGCCCAACGAAGTCTGGATGCAGAACACGGCGTTCAATCCTGCTTCGCTGACGATCTCCGCGGGGACGACCGTCACCTGGACCAATAAAGACAATATGATTCACACCACCACCAGCGGCGTACCGGGAAATCCGAGCGGGATGTTCAACAGCGGTAACATGAATCATAATGCCACATTCAGTTATACTTTCAATACCGCCGGAACGTTCGATTATTACTGCATCCCTCATGCGGCGACTATGAAGGGAAAGATCATCGTGCAGTGAATGTAGCTGGAAGTTCATCGTCCGCTGCATTGCGCATTAAAATGACTCTGAATGGATTGCGGTGGGATTGAGTCGCAGCGTGCCGACTCCAATGTGGAATTGGCTCTGGCAATCCGTGCGGGTCATTGCGGATTTACTCAGCCGCGAACGCCCGGAAATTCCACTCCGACGTCCATCGAAGAGTTTGCTCAGGTGTTCAAGGCGGTTTATTCTGTTTGAGCCGACGTGGTACCGTCATTTTGCAGACGAGGTCAACTCCGCCAACGCTTTCTGCGCCTCCGGATCGTTTGGACGGATTTTCAAGGCGGTTTCCAGAGCCTGGCGGGCTTGATCGAATTTTCCCCGAGCTCGATATGACAGCCCCAATTGCAAGTAGGCGGGCGCGTAAGCCGGATAGAGCTCCAACGCCATATGATAGCAGCGTTCGGCGGCTTCAGAATCACCGAAGATCTGATACATTTCCCCCAAATTTTTCAGTCGTTCGGCGTTTTTCGCCGTCATCCGCACTCGTTGATTGACGACCGCCGCATCGTAAACCGCCAGTTCTTCGTTGGAGACGCCACGCTCTAGAATCGCCCGAATGATCTCTACATCAGCGGCTTTATCCGGCTTCCCGTAAAAGTCCGTTAAGGCAGTCCGCAACATCTCCAGGTACAACGATTTCGTGTCTGGCAGGTGTTCGACCACTTTGCGGAAGAATTCCAGAGCTTTCGGGTAGTTGCCGATGGCTTTATAGAGATAGGCGATGTTCTCGTAGATATTCGCGGTTTCCACGCCGCTGTCTAGCGCCCTCTGGAAATTCACCAGAGCCGAATCCACATTGCCCCGCTTCGCGTAGAGGATGCCTAAGTTATTGTAAACCTGTTCTTTCTGCGGCGGATCCAGTGCAACCGCGCGCTTTAGATAAAATTCAGCTCCGTTGATGTCGCCAGCGGCGTAGAGCGTTTGACCGATCATAACCAGAGTCACCGCGTGATCGGGTTTGATCTGCAATGCGCGCTGAAAGGCATCGTACGCTTCCTGCAGCCTCCCCTCTTTCATCAAATCCCGTCCGTAGCTTAGGAATTTGTCTGCTTCCATAAGAGCCCCTTGCTCGGATTGTCGAGCCACCCAGGGCATATCGCCGAAGAAGACGAGAAAGAGAATAATGGAGACGGGTCCTAAAAGCAGAATCCAACCCGGCAACCATCTTTTCGGAACCTGTCGCTCCTTCTGCGTTCCTCGACCGACTCCCTGATTCGACTGTGAACGATGACGGGCATCTCGCCCGGGTGCTTTCGCCATAATGGTTCTCTTCAGCAGGTGCTGTGCAGGATGAACAGCACTTTCTTTCCTTCTTTCTTCAAATCGTTGAATTTCTTGCAGGCTTCCGGTGTCGGCAGAATGATGACCTGCGTCCCCCGCGTGGTGAATTCGTTATATTTAAAATACACCCCTTCCGGCACCTCAAACCCTTTCCCGCCGGCACCGCGCCAGCCGCTGCCCACCAGGAGGATGTCCGTTTTTTGACTGAGGAAGTAACGGATGTCATGGGAGCGGAAATGATGCTTCTTATCCGTCAGCCGAAATCCGCCGTCAGGGAAAAATATCGCGTCAAAAAAGGGGATGGGGATGCCGCGATACACCGTCATCCCGTAAGCCGCATAGGTGATGTCCGCACGTCGGTGCAGTGCATAGGAGACCGCGAGGCTCAAAGCGGCGACGAGCAGGAAAGCAGAGAGAACGATCCGAAAGATGCGGTTACGGGTGAAGTGAACGCCCAACCAGATCAGCGCGAAAACGCCGAAGGCGATTCCGAGCAGCGGCAGCGCCTGGGAATGCTCCGTCAGCAGAGGGCTGACGAGGACGAAGATCAAGGTGAGAGTGAAAAGCATCGCCAGCATCGTTTCCGGATGCCGGAAATAGTCCCGGAATCTGCGCTGCCGGAATCGGGAGATTTTCAAAGCAATTGTTCCGTGAGTTTCCAGCACGAAGAACATCAGGATCAACGCCATCAGCACGCCCCAGGCGTCTTTCGTAATGTCGCTGATGTCGAATACCCTGCCGGAGAAGAATAACTGGAAGGTCTCGTCGAAGGTAGAGATGAAAACCGCTGAAGCGAAACAGGATCCGATCATCTTCGCCTGCGGCCATCCGCGGGAACCGAAGGCACGGAAGAAGAAGAACCCATATGCGCCATATGCCAAGTAGTGCCAATTCTGCTGCAGATCGAAAAAGGACATATCCAGATACAGATCCATCGCGGAATGCGAGAGCGCCAGCATCCCGCCGATGAAGATCAGGGCGGCGGCGCGCTTCAGAGTGATTCTGCGGAAATATCGGATGATCAGAATCAGGCACAAGCTCGTCGCAACGGACAGGATCAACGGGACTTCAAATCCGAACAGATGGAAGCTGAAATGGGAAGCCAAATAGACGGCGTTCTGGAGATATTTGGTGACGACGATGAAGGGAGTCGCAACGACCAAACCGGTGAACAGGACATATTGCAGGATCGGTTCGCTGCGCGGGTCTTTCAGCTTTTGCCAGAGGTTCATCCTGAGCTCACGAGGGATTAACAAACAATATACGAATCTCCGATGACAAAGTCAACACCTGAATCTGCGCAGACGACGATCTCCAGAAGCCAGGAAGCTGTCTGGAAACGGCAGACTTTTAACCATCGCGTTGACGTAAAAAAAGCAAATATCCCTTGTTTTACGGCGAGATGATCATTATATTCATTCCTACATAGTAATAATTTTTATATCCAAATTTATACGATGAAAGTCAGCAGCGAAGAAATCCGATCACGGATGGAACGGATGATGAGCATGTTGCGGCAGGCGGGTGTGCGGCTGACTCCCCAGCGTCTGGAGATCTTCCGTGAGGTGGCAGGGACTGACGAACATCCCGATGCCGAAACCATTTACAAACGCATCCGGAAGCGGATGCCTACGGTTTCGCTGGACACCGTCTATCGCACCCTTTGGCTCTTCAAAGATGTCGGTTTAATCGCAGCTCTAGAGGGGCTCTCCGAGCGCATCCGCTTCGACGCCAATGTCCGCCCTCATCATCACTTCGTCTGCGAAAGGTGCGGAGCGATCCGAGATTTCGAGGTTGACGCGGATCGGGAATGGAAACCGCCGCACAGCATCGCAGCGATCGGCGATGTCCATTCCACGCACATCGAGCTGCGAGGAATTTGCTCTCAGTGCAAAAATAAACGCAAAAACAACATTGAAACAAACGATGAATAAGAGGAGAGAATATGTCCAAGAAGACGTTAACCACCGGTTTCGGGATGCCGGTCAGCGATGATCAGAACACTCTGACAGCCGGCAGAATGGGTCCGGCTTTAATCCAGGACATCCATTTAATCGAAAAGCTCGCCCATTTTGACCGGGAGAGGATCCCGGAGAGGGTAGTTCATGCCAAAGGCGCCGGAGCGCACGGTTATTTTGAAGTAGCGCACGACGTCCGTCGGTACACGCGGGCTCGGTTTCTTTCCGAGATCGGTAAAAAGACCGAGGTATTGGCGCGGTTCTCCACTGTGGGCGGCGAGAAAGGATCTGCGGATACAGAACGGGATCCCCGCGGGTTCGCCGTCAAATTCTACACGGAAGAAGGCAATTACGATTTCGTGGGGAACAACACGCCGGTCTTCTTCATCCGGGATCCGCTGAAGTTCCCCGACTTCATCCACACTCAGAAACGCAATCCGGCGACCAACCTGAAGGATCCCGATATGTTTTGGGATTTCCTTTCGCTGACTCCGGAATCCGTCCATCAGGTGACGATCCTCTTTTCGGATCGCGGCACACCCTTCAGCTATCGCCATATGAACGGCTACAGCGGGCACACCTTTATGTGGTACAACGAGAAGGGGGAATACTTCTGGGTGAAAATTCATTTTAAGACGGAGCAGGGAATCCGGAATCTCACACGCGAGGAAGCGGTGCGGTTGGCGGGCGAAGATCCGGATCACGCCACGCGGGATCTGCATCACAGCATCGAGCGGTCCCAATTTCCCGCTTGGAAAGTTTACGCGCAAATTATGACGCAGGAACAGGTAGAAAAATACCGATTCAATTCCTTCGACATTACGAAGGTCTGGCGGCACGCGGATGCGCCGTTGCAGCCGATCGGGCGGATGGTTTTGGACCGCAATCCCGCCAATTACTTCACCGACATCGAGCAGGCGGCGTTCTCCCCCGGCAATTTCGTGCCGGGAATCGGTCCTTCCCCCGATAAAATGCTGCAAGGACGTCTCTTCAGCTACCACGATACCCACCGCCATCGCTTGGGACCGAACTACCATCTCCTGCCCGTCAACGCCCCGCGAGCGACGCAGGAAAACAATTACCAGCGGGATGGGTTCATGCGCTTCGATGACAACGGCGGCGGCGGTCCGAATTACTGGCCGAACAGCTTCGGCGGCGCGGCTCCGGATCCCTCTTTTGCTCCGCCTCCTCTGGATCTCTCCGGCAGGGCGGATCGGTTCGCGTATGAACTGAGCGACGATGACTTCGTGCAAGCCGGCGATCTATATCGCAACGTGATGACGAATGAGGATCGGGATCATTTGATCGGAAACATCGTCGCCCATTTGGGCAATGCGCAGAAACGAATCCAATTGCGTCAAACGGCGGTCTTCTATAAAGCGGAAGCGGAGTACGGGGAGCGCGTATCGAAAGGATTAGAATTGAGCTTGAATGAAGTGAAGAAACTGGCGGGTATGTCGCAGGAGGATCGCGTCCGCGCCACGGCGAAGTGAACGAATGATACTCCGAAAAGCTGGATAAAATCAGTCAAACCCAAAGCCGACTCGAATCCATCTGGGTCGGCTTTTCCGTTTGGGATGGCGATTTTCCGATTCCCGAATGAAATTCGTCAATAATTCGGCTCCACAGGGCGCATATTCGGTATGCGATGCGGTCGGCTCGAGAATGCCTCAGATTTAAGGATCAAGCAGGTGGATGACCATACCCGGCTTCAGTTCGCCTCCTATGATCACCCGCGCAAAGACTCCCTCCCGCGGCATAACACAATCGCCTGCGGCATAATAGATCGCACAACGGCTGTAGCACTCCTTGCCGATTTGAGTGATTTCAAGTTCAATTTCGCCGCAACGGAGACGATCGCCTATCCTCAGGTGCGGGACATCCAACCCGCGCGTGGTCAAATTCTCGGCAAAGCTTCCCGGTGCGACTTCTACCCCCAGGCTCCGCATCCTCTCTATGGACTCTGCGGCGAGGATGCTGACTTGCCGGTGCCACTTTCCAGCGTGTGCGTCTCCTTCTATTCCCCAGTCAGTGATCAGCACGGCTCCGTTGACATTGGACTTGGGCGTCCCTTTTTGCACGCTGACGGAGATCGCTTCCAGAATGCCTGTCTCCCGCACAATCATAGGGTCCATTTAATTGGTAACACGCTGACGAAGGAACCTTTCTGCAGCATCCTTTCTTCTGCAGGAAAAATAATCAAACAGTTTGCAGCCACCAAACCACCTAACATATGGGACCCCTGCCCGCGCACTGGCATCACAGAGCGCCGCCCGTCCGATTCCGAAAGAAAGCCTCTTGCGAATTCCAAACGACCTGCGGGCTTCTTCATCGCCACTTCTAAATAGGCTTGCTGGAACTGAATGGATTCAGGGGGGATGCCTGCCATCCGCAGTATTGCCGGTCTAACCAGGAGATGAAAGGTGACCAATGCGGATACGGGATTTCCGGGAAGCCCGAAGACCAGCACACGGCGGTCGGATTTTGTTTCGTAATATCCAAAATATACAGGTTTCCCTGGTTTGATGGCGACCTTCCAGAACAATTCGCGGACGCCTGTTTCTCCGCAGACACTGCGGATGAAATCGTAGTCGCCCGCCGAAACGCCGCCGATCGTGATCACTATATCGGATTGAGTTAAACTGGACTGGATTGCGGATAGAAGCTGATCCTTCTCGTCCGATACAACCTGCGAACGAACATCCGTCACCCCCAGTGCTCTCAATGCCGCTGTCAATGCAGGTTTGTTTGAATTGTAGATTTGCCCTTCGCGCAGTTCTTCCCCCGGTTCTTTCAGTTCGTCGCCGGTGACGATCAGCGAAATTTTCGGAAACCGGAATACCCGCGCCGAATCCAAACCCAGCGTTGCGATCATTCCGATCACCGGAGGAGTGATTACTGTGCCGGCAGAAAGTACCGTCGCACCCAAGGGGAATTCTTCCCCCGCACGACGAACATTCTCCCCGGACTTGATCCTTCTGCGCAAACGAAGGTTGTCGCCGTCTTCCACTTCTTCCCGCATGACCACCGCATCGGCGCCGGGCGGCATCGGTGCCCCGGTCATTATCCGCGCAACGTGCTTCGGCAGAATCGGTTTTGGTCGGGGATCGCCGGCGCGGATCTCATGGCAAACCGTAAGCGGTACGGGATGGTCTGCAGACGCCGAAGCGAAATCCTCGGTCTTCAGCGCATAGCCGTCCATCGCGGATTGATCGAAACGCGGCAATGGGAAAGGGGCGCAAATCGCATCCGCGAGCACCCTGCCCGGCAATTTGTCGAGTTCCACCATCTCTGCGGATAAAGGCTCGATCTGATCTCTGATGATTTTACACGCTGTCTCGAACGGTATCATCCGGCAACCTCCTATTTTGTAATGCTCCAGCCGCTCCGCCCTTGGATCATCGGAAAAGCATGCCAAAGCGCAGGAAACAGTAGATCCAACGACTCAGCCACCCCGCGGCGCGAACCTGGAAGGTTGATGATCAGAGTATGACCCCGCAGCCCAGCGCGACCGCGCGAGAGCATCGAATAAGGCGTCCGCGCTTGGCCATAAGCGCGTATTGCTTCTGAAATGCCGGGAATCTCGCGGTCAATCACCCGCGGCATCGCATCCGGCGTTGCATCCCGCGGGCTGAAGCCGGTTCCGCCGGTAGTGAGAACTAAATCTAATTTCAGTTCGTCCGCCCAGAAAATGAGCCGCTCTGCAATCTGATCGCGGTCATCGGGAATCACGAGATACTCCACGACGTCCGCCCCTTCGCTCTTCAATCGTTCCTGGATCATTCTGCCGGACTCATCCGTCTTTTTCCCGGCGGCGACCGTATCGGACATCACCAACACCGCCGCGCGAGGCGGCTTCTCCAGACTTTCATGGAAATCGCTCTTGCCCCCGCTTTTTCTGACAAGTTTGATGCCTTCGATCGCCATGGAGCTGTCCAGCATCTTCAGCATATCATAAAGCGTCAGAGCCGCCACCGAGGCGGCGGTCAAAGCTTCCATCTCGACGCCGGTCGGAGCAATCGCCTTCGCAGTGGCGAGCATTTTGATCAACCGGTCGTCCAATTCGAACTCAACTCCAACATATGTCAGAGAGATGGGATGGCAGTAGGGGATCAGCGCATGCGTTTGCTTGGCAGCCATCACCGCCGCTGCGCGGGCGATCTCGAGGGGATCCCCCTTAGGAACAGCCCTGTCGCGAATACGCTGAACTGTTTCCGGTGAAAGCAAAAGGGAAGCCTCGGCGACCGCAGTCCGCATAGTGGGGTACTTGTGTGAGATATCGCGCATATGGATCTCTTATTTCCTCGAATCTTTGTATCTTTTACGTTTCTTTAGCGCGTTCAATTGTTCCGGCGTATTGATACTCCGAATCCGGTGTAGAACTTCATCATCCGCGGGGATGACGCGCACGCCTGAATTGTGCAGAAATGTCCGTATGGAACGAATCCCATCCCCCAGCGCGTCGCGAATCAATGGGAGGAGGGCGGCAGGATAATATCCCGGCAGCGGCTGCAACTCATTCCGTTCACCAAATACCGTCGGTCGAGCGCTCTTTTGATGGATCAGCTGTTGAAGCAGATCAGGAGCAAGAAAAGGTTGATCGCAGCCGACCACCAGCAGATCATAAGGGCTGTAACGGGACAGCGCCGTTTCGATGGCTGCTAAAGGACCTTCCCCTGGGTGAGAATCCGGGAGAAACTCGACTCGGGCAGGGGCGCTTTCCAGCCAATCTGATTCTCCGCCGATCATCACGATCCGCCTGCAAAGCGGCGCAAGCGCCAAGATTGCGGCATCCAACATTCTCCGCCCGTCCGGCATTCTCATCGCTGCTTTAGGGACGCCCATGCGGCGGCTCTTCCCGCCCGCCAGGATTGCCCCCAATCCGTCGAATTTCATCCCCTGATCCATGCACTGCATGCGTAAATTTCGCCATTTTCCTGTGTCGCCGGCCTTTTCAGATCACCCTCCGATCGCAGCCATCTCTTGTTGCTCTTCGAACCATGGACGTTTTCGTTTCATAGAAAAAGCGTCGAGAATCGCTTTTCGAATATCATCTCGATCCCCTGCGGATCTTCCGGTGAACAAACGCTGCAGGGCGATGTGGCTTCGCTTTGCCAGGCAACCGTATAAACAGCCGTCGGATGTCAGACGGAGGCGGTTGCATCCCTTGCAGAAAGGATGACTGACAGGCGAGATGAACCCGCAAATCGTAGTCCCGTCTTTCGGACTGCTCATCAGGAAATTCCTGCTGGTCTCACCGATTTGGGAATCCAACGGTTCTAGTCTGAAGTGCTCGCGTAGAACTTTCTGAGCGTCGTTGCAGCTTAAGAACAGATCATCGAAGCTCTTAGCGGCGGCGCCGATCGGCATCAACTCCAGAAATCGTATCTGGCATCCATTTCTGATCGCAAATTCCGCCAGATCAACGATCTCGGAATCATTCACCCCTTTAAGCATCACCATATTCAGTTTCAACGGCGTCAAGCCGCTCTTTTCCGCCTTCTCGATTCCATCGAGGGTCCATTGAAGCTCCCCACCCCGCGTAATGTAACGAAACGTAGCAGGATCGAGCGAATCGAGACTGACATTGATGCGCTGGAGACCGGCATCCTTCAGGTCATCGGCAAGCCGCGCTAATCGCTGACCGTTGGTCGTGAGCGCCAGATCCCGGATCCCAATCTGGGCGCAGCCGGCAATCAAACGGATGAGGTCTGGGTAAAGCAGCGGTTCGCCGCCGGTGATCCGGAGTTTAGAAATACCGACCAAGGATGTTATTTCAGTGATGAAATTTAGGAAATCCTTGCAACTCAACCGCCCGGTTCTTGATGGGTGGAGTTTCGTATGGGATGTCCGGCAATAGCGGCAGCGAAGCTGGCAGGCGTCGGTTATCGAAAGCCTGAGGGAGACGTCACGCGGCTTCATTCAGTTTGCTCGTCATCAGCAACAGATCGGATCGGCTGTTCAAGAAAACTGCGGTCTGCTTTCTCTTCGGGCTTATGATGGGATGGCCGCTTGCCACGGCTTGAGGAAGATGATCGGTGGGAAAATCCATTGCCTGCAAGCGCGGCACCGGATTTTCGATGATCTGCAGCATCATCAGCAGTCTCCTTTCCAAATGGGGAGGTCGCGTCGTTTCCAACTGCGGCCCTCGGAGGCGGGAGTAAGTCACTCCCCCTCGCCGCCCGAACCGCCGTGGCGCATTTCGAACGCTTTAGGCGATGGGGGTCGGAGTCTTTCGCCATACTGATCCGGTTACGGATCAGCCATAATTGTCATTTATTGAATTCTACTTCGGTATTTCCGCCGAAGTTCGCCTCCGGTTTCAACATTCATTATCACCCGGCAGATCGGCTTCGGGGATCGTCTGCTCTTCCAGGAGGATGCGGGCGATATCAATCACAGATTGATAGAAATCGGAGGGATGCAGCTTCTCCAGCTGAGTCAAGAACTCTTCAAACCAAGGGGTGACATATCGCTTGAGAAAAATCTGTTGCAGCGACTCCAGTTCTTCGATGCGCGATTTGTCGCCGCTGCAACCTGCTGAAAATTCCTCCTCCAGAATTTTAGCGTTGAATTCGAGGAGAACACCGATATGATCGGGGATTTGTCCCGGCGGGGTCGTCTCCACGCCGAAGTGAGTCAAAAATTTCTTGATTTCGGCGGCTTTGGAACCGAACAATTCACCGTAATGCCGATCATCACGACGATGCAGCGAACTATACTGTGGAACAGCCGAGAAGAGCCGGGTGTATTCCTCAGCCAGTCGTTCGCAATAATCATACAGCTGATCCGGCGGGAATTTTCTGATTTTTCCGGTGATTGACGGGAACGAGAAGAACCCCGCCTCCTTCAGCATATGGATCAGCTCCGGCGTCGGCGGCTGAAGAAAGAGCCTTCCTATTAATCGGAATAACACCGCTCGAGCGCGGATATCTTCTGAATCCACGGCGAAATCCTAAGCGAAAAGCGACACCCCGCCCCACAAGATCAGGCCGGCTCTATCGTGACAACGGTATCCATCCAGCGCTGCATTCCGCCGATGGGATCGCCGCGGTTGGGGATCAACCAATTCGGGTGCACACCGATTTCGTTCCACCAGATGCGATGGATATCCGGATCCAACGCTTCCTGCTCGCTTCCCGCCAGCGGGTTGCGAGCTTTCCCTGCGGTGGCGAATCTGCCCCATTGCCAATGCCCGCAATGATGACTGATGGAGATGACCCCGGGCAACACACCTTCGGTTACCCGAACTTTGGTCACGATTTCGTTCACCGCCGAACGGATTCGAATTTTGTCGCCGTCCTTCACCCCCGCCTGCGCCGCCGTGCGTGGGTGCAGCAGCGCCGGGTTGTTGTGATAGATCTCAGTCAAATATTTGCAGCCCTGAGTCCGGGATTGAGTCTGGGCATTCACTTTGTAGGTGGTGAGCACCAGCTCCCCGGGTTGCATTTGTTGATGGTCCGGGATCGGGACATAGGAAGGGATCGCGGTGAAACCGGGCAATTTCAGTCGTCCGATGAAATCGGACTTGATTTCGAACAGCCCGCTTTTAGCGACTTTATCGGGCTTGAACCCTACGTAGTATTCACCCTTCACCTCCTGACAGACGTACGCCTTGTAATCCTCCCAGGATCCGTTTTCAATTCCGTATTTCCCCTTCCCTTTTGATGCTTTGGCGGGATCGTACACGGTTCCGAAAGATGTCTTCAACCATTTGCCGGAAGCGAGGTTTGCTTCCACCTCTGCCTTGTCCAACTTCTTCAGATGTTTGTAGTAATGCGGCTTTTCATTGGGGTCAATCCATACACCGTGCTGCTTCATATACTCAAAGCCGCCCGCTTCGCGGACGCCTGGGGTGTTCTCACAGGCATCCCGCACAAAGTCTTCCATCGTGGCGAAAGGCACCGCTGCGGCTAAGTCGCCGCCGATGCGTCGAGCTGCTTCCAACAGCACATCCACAAAGTTGCGCGACTCGCCCAAGGGCGGGACCACCGGTTGGCGGATATAGAACTCTTGGATCATATCGAAAGAGAACATATCTTCCGCGTCCCAGCGTTCGAGGTAGGTCGCGTCGGGCAAAATCAAATCCGCGAGTTCTGCGGTTTCGGAATATGCCACATCGCTGACGACAATGTAGGGGAATACGGATTCATCTTTAAGGATCTCGATGTTTTCCCGGCAATTGCCGTAAACATACACCGGATTGTGGCAATACACCATGTAGATTTCTGGCCGCTCCGCCGCAGGCAAGCCGCTTACGGTCTTATAGATTTGATGGCAGGTATGATGGGTGGGATAGGCGAAGGCGCCTTCCGGACCGAAAACGCGATGCAGTTTTTTAGGGTGAGCCGTGGGCGGTTTAAAACTGTTGATCCACTTGGCTCCTACTGCAGGGCAGGTGCCTCCGGGGACGTCAATGTAGCCGCAAATCGCGTCCAGCATCAAGGCCGCGCGGCTGTTTTCCACGCCGTTGTAATGCGTAACGAGGCCTCGGTAACTGACGCATGTGCCCGGTTTGGCGCGCCCATATTCCAAGGCGATGCGCTGGATCTCCGACGCCGGAACCCCGGATATGGATTCAGCCCATTTCGGCGTCATCTTCTTCAAATGGGATTTCAGCTCCGCCACGCTGACATTAGTCCAATTTTCGATGAAATCGGCGTCATGCAGATCGTTCTTCAATATAACGTGGCACATCGCCAGGATCACCGCCGCGTCCGTTCCGGGTTTGATGGGAAACCATTCGGTGGATTTGGCAGCGGTGTTGGACAGGCGTACGTCAAATGTAACGATCTTCACCCCGCGCTGAACCTGTGCCTCTCGAGCCCGCTGCGACAGGGGGATGTGGGAGGTGTGCGCTTCGAAGAAATTGCTGCCGAAATTCAGTATATAATTGGTGCGCGCCACATCGTTGACGTCATAATGTTTGCCCCAGGTGAGTTCTTGCGACGTCCATTTGGCGCTCTCGCAGACGGCGGTGTGACCGTCCACGGTGCCCGTGCCGTAAGCGGGCAGAAAGTAGTCCTTGATCACCGTCGCGGTGGAGGCTTTCATTCGCCCGTAATGGAACATAAGTTTTTCAGGTTCGCCACGATCCCGAAGCGCTTTTAACCGGCTCACCAATTCATCCATCGCTTCGTCCCAACCGATGCGCCGCCATCGTCCCTCCCCGCGCTTGCCCACCCGCTTCATCGGAAACAAGATTCGGTCGGGATTATAGACCTGACCGACCCCGCCCTGTCCGCGCGCGCATAATTTGCCGTTGGTGCGGGGCAAGTCCGGATGGCCCTCCAGATGCACCACGCGATCGTCTTCCACATAAGCCATAATGCCGTCGCGCACCACACACTGCCAGCACGCGGATGGAACCTTGCGCCGCTCACGCCGCGTCAGAGGTGAAAAATCCAGCCCCCCTGCGAGAGTCAATTCGCCTTTCAGGGGAGAATCCATCGCTTTTAAGACACCCGCCAAGGGACCGATGGCTGCCGCCAAACCGAGGGATTTCAGGAATCTTCTGCGTTCATCTGTCATCGGGTGTCCCTCCCGTTTTGATAGGCTTCAGGATTGAGAGCGACGTAATAACAGGCAGGTTCGGTTCCTTTCTCAGGACGGAGAACCTGCACAGATTTGCCGGCGATGCGGCGCGATATCCCGCTGTCGGGATCGTTCAGGTCGCCGACCAGACGGGCATTGCCCTGACATGTGTTCACACACGCAGGCACCAGCCCTTTCTCCAACCGGTGTTCGCATAAAGTGCATTTCTCGGCGACCGGGTCTCCCTCGGAGTTCAGCCGCGCAGGATTGATGAACCTCACCTTGTAGGGACATAGATCCACACAAGCGCCGCACCCGATGCAGCGATCCTGGTCAATCAGCACCACACCGTCGGGTCTTTGATAGGTTGCCCGTTTTAGGTAGGTCTGAGTGGAACCGTCAGGCCAAGTGAATACCGCCTCCACCTCGTCCACCGGACATTCCGTGATGCAGATCGGCTTGCGGCAGTGATTGCAGAGCCAGGGGGCGAAGTCCCTTTTCACACGGGGATACGAACCGGACTCGAACTCCTTGACGCTGGAGCGGAACCTGCCCAGCGGCACGTCGAATTCCGTTTTACAAGCCACCGAACAGGCTTTGCAGCCGATGCAGCGCTCGAGGTCAACGAGAAACCCCCAGCGTGGCTTGCTGTTGGCTGACTGTGCCAGCAGAGCGCCGCCCGGCATCACCGGCAGTTGCGATGCAGCCAGCGCCGCCGCGCTCGCGCCTAAGCCGAGCGACAAGAATCGGCGTCTTGAATCTGAAGTTGACGACATCCTCATCTCCAACTGAAGCGAGTTTGATTGTTCGTTCCAGGAATAAAGCGATTCAGTCGCTGAAATTCCACTCCTAATACTCTATTTAGTCGAACCCTAAAGTTGCGGCGTCCTCTTGTGAGCGCGGCTTCGCCGTGACGACCGCCTGTTAGAAATGTTGAAAATGTAACATTAGGATTAGGCGATAGCAAATGTTTTTTTCCAAAAATCCAACGCATTCTGAAGTTTTTGTGTTCGCCGCAAAGGATGAGCTGGGAGGGATGCGATCTCAATTCAAAGTTCGGCGATTCGACCGCTGCCGATAGAAGGATCAATTTGCAGAAAGCAAGATGCGGAACGATAGGGTTGTTTCGCAATTCTCTCTGCTT
This sequence comes from uncultured bacterium, assembly GCA_964623265.1. GTDB lineage: Bacteria > Electryoneota > B3-LCP > B3-LCP > B3-LCP > CAZUTK01. The sequence continues at coordinate 44,026 of CAZUTK010000011.1, forward strand.
CGCTGCTCTGCATTCCATCTCTGTTTCTGTTATCAAGAAAGCCCTGCGGAAATATGAAGGGCTTTCAACAAACTCAAGGAAATTTTAGGCATCGGTGCCGAAAGTTGCGTTCCAGAAGGATATCATAGCAGCATGCCATAGACCTGATCCCATGACTTGAGCAGTTCCTGATATGCCTGTTTGAGCGCAACCTGATCTTCGGCGTTCGCCGCACTGTTGAAATCATCCAGCGATTTTGAAAACGCTTCAAGCCGCTCGCGCTTGTCATCCTCGCTCCCGGTTCCGCCCACGATGTTCGAAACCGCTCGATCCCGCAGACTCAACATCCCCGGCAGAGCGGCTCGGATTTCTCCGAATTGCGCGTTCTGAACCGCAGCTTCGATTTTCTTGGCAGTCATTCGGATCTGGAACAGGAGGTCGCTGGTGCGATAGACGCCGGCGGCTTGATTCAGCCTCACGAATCTGCTGCAGTTCGCGCCGCAAGCCATCACCGCCGGCATCGGGTCTCCAGCTTGGATGAGGCCGAGCATTTTTGTCAATCCGACGCTTATCAACGCAGTCGAATCCTGCCAGTGGGGATGGTTGCCGTAAGGCGACGATTGAACTGCGGCGGTGATTTCCCGTATCTCATAAGGATTATCATCACCGGATCTCCAATCACCTAAAACTCTGCCGCATATTTTCAAGGACCGGATTCAGGATGCATTCCGCTTGCGAAAGAGAACGACGAAAAGCGCCGGTAAGAAGATCAATGCGACCAGTAGTTCCATAATCAATCCTCCGATCGCACCCGCCGCCATCGGTTGCAGTATCTCGCCGCCCTGTTGAAGATTGAGGGCGAGAGGCAATAGACCGACGATCAAAGGTGCGGTGGTCATCAGAATAGGCCGTATTCGCAGACGGGCTGCTTCGATCACACTTTCGCGGAGATCTGCGTCTTCGCGTGTTATCTTGTCCAGAGCAAAGGTCAAGAGCTGCACTCCGTCATTGGCGAGCGCGCCGATCACCACCAACAGCCCGATGATCACCGTCGCCCCTTGCAGAAGAGCGCCCGATGGTAAGAAGCAGCTGATCCTGTCGGACACAATCCCCTTCGCGCACGAGCAAGCCGGCGACTGGGCTTTCGGCAGGCGAAGCGATGCGAGCCAATCGAACGGGCTCCACGGAACCGGTCAACTGGATGGATCGGGAAATCGCCGCTTTTTCCGCCAACTGAACGGAAACAACCGGAGCTTTTGATGGTTTGGCACCGGCTGCCGGTTCCTTCTTACCACAACCCGCAAAGAGGAACCAGGCAACGAAAGCCCACAGCCAGGGACCGATTAATCTTGAAATTCTAAGAGATGTCATTGCCTTCCCATGAAATTGACGATTTCGTTTAGCGGCTCAACCCAAGAGCCAGATCCAGCTGCGTAGACGATATCCGGAAGTCGGAGAGCGCCGAAAAGTAGTTGGACTCCGCGTCCAAGAGCGCGCTTTGCGCATCCAACACCTCCACCATCGTGCCTTTCCCTAATAAAAATTTTTCTTGCTCGATTTGATAGGTTTCCCGAGCCTGCTCGACCGACGCTTCTCCTGCGGCAAGGCGCGCCTGAGCGGCTCTGTATGCGCTCTATGCCGATTCGACTTCCAACCTGATTTGGAGTCTCAATTTGATCAGGCTCTCGTCTAACTCCTGCAAGGCGATTTGTTGCTGCTGAATTCGAGAGGAGATTTGTCCCCCTTGAAATAGCGACAGGGTAACGCAAAAACCGCCTTTCGCCAACAGGTCTTTCTCTTCAGCCCCGGGTTGGATGACGTCAGCCTGCGGCATCCATTTCACCCCGGCTCCAGCGAAGGCGGAAATAGTCGGCAGCCGGATCGCTTTTGCCGAAGCCAGTTTGCGAGCTTGAGCATCCCGCGATGATTGCAGACTCTGGAAGTCGGCGCGCATCTGACAGACTTGATCCATATCCCAATGCAACTCCCGGTCTGGGACGGAGGCAGCCAGATCGTCCGTTAGGACGAGGGAATCCGGATCAGCCGAAAGCCCCAATAAATTCAGCAGCAGCAATTTCTGCCGTTTCAATAGATCCTCTTCGCGGATGATGCGATAATCCAAGTCCGCCAGGCGGACCTGAATCTTCAACATATCCACCTTTGCGGCTTTGCCCGCGGCGAGCAACTCTGCGACACTTCTCTGATGCTCGATCAATGAATCTCGGGCGAAACGCACAGATTGCAACCTGCGGTTTTGGCTAAGTATTTCGTAGAATATGGAGGTCACACCGAAGATGGTTTCCTGCCGGACTCTTTCCAGGCGAGCTATAGACGACTTCATTTTGAGGGATGCTTGGCTGATATCAGCTGTAATTTTTCCTCCGGTGAACAGCGTCATCCCGAAGGTCAGGTCGCCGTTCAGGATCTCTCGTCCGAAGGTGCCGGGTTCATTGGGGACCCCGGCGGGCACCAGGCGTTGACTTTCCGAAAGGCGCGTGTATCCGGCGCTGAAGCCGATAAACGGCAAGCGTTGACCGATTGCTTCCATCCGCTGGACACGCGCCATCTGGACATTGAGCGCCGACAGCCTAAGATCAGGATTGCCTTCGACAGCATAGTTCAGGCAGTCTTCCAGTCTCAGGCTGTCCCGCGTTGTCAAGGAGGCGTCCAGTGAATCGAAGCGTACGGATTGACCTGCGCTCGGATAAATGCAGATCAAAAGCGCGCTTACCAATCCGACGAGGTATCCGAGTTGCGGTGCGTTCGAGTCCATTCGCACCGTCATTCGATTCATCAAAGACATTGCCATTCCTATTGCACCGACGAAGTGAGAATCGTCGTGATCTCCGCCACTTCCGGGACCCGTCCTGACACCTTGACCTGTCCGTTGATCGCTAGGGCGGGGGTCCTGACGATTCCAAATCGAATGATGTCGTTGGGGGAAGCAATTTTCTCCAATTCGTATTCCAACCCCAATTGCCGGGCTGCAGTTTCGGTGTTCGCCGCCAGATTCTGGCAATTGCGACATCCGGGTCCAAGGATTTGAAGCTTTACCATTTTTGTTTCCTCTCAAGTTAGATGGGATTTCCCAGCAGCCACTTGACCGCAGTTTCGGCGGTATCGTTCACCGTCGCCGCTTTCATCAAGCGCGAAACCATAATCGCTTCTGCAATTTCGGCATCGGTGGCGCCTGCCTTGCGCGCCTGTTTCGACCACATCAACGTGCACATAGACGACTGCAGCGCCGCCGCCACACCGATGCCGATCAACAGTTTTTCCTTCAGAGTTAGAGCCTGCGCCTCCGGGTTTTCCAACACTTCGGCGCGGTGGTTCATATACGTTTTCATCGCCACCGGCGAAAACCGTCCCAACACTTCAATGGGTGTCGCTTCCGACATCGTCTTTTCTCCTTTTGCGTTGAATCTTAGTAACCTCTGTATTTTCCAATTTCACCGCACTGATTCGCCGACTAAAAACTGCCGTAGATCATGCCGCTGATCGCCGCCATCACCACGACCAGGGATACATAGACAACCGTCTTTTTCGTTCCCATCACGGTGCGGATGACCAGCATACTGGGGAGACTGAGGGCGGGACCCGCTAAAAGAAGCGCCAATGCCGGTCCTTTGCCCATTCCGCTTCCGATCAATCCCTGCAGAATGGGTACCTCCGTTAAAGTCGCAAAATACATAAAGGCGCCGGCGATGGATGCGAAGAAGTTCGCTGCGAGCGAATTGCCTCCGACCGCCGAACTGACCCATTGAGAAGGAATCAACCCTTCCTCGCCGGGTCTGCCGAGCAACAAACCGGCTGCGAAAACGCCGATGAGCAGCAGCGGCATAATCTGCTTGGCATAGCCCCAGGTCTGGTTGAACCATTCACCGGCTTCATCTTCTCTGCCGGCGATGATGACCGCTAAACCAAGGGCGCCCACTGCAAATGGAATCATCGGTTCGTGATGAAAGAAAATGGAAGCAACAGCGACTGCAACGCCCACGAGGATGGTCCGCGTCCAGCTGACTTTGAACCAGCCGCTCAGGATGGCACCCAATCCCGCCGCAAATAGTCCGGTCAGCAACCATTTTATCTCATAAACCATGTTCCAAAACCCAACCGCTTCAGCCGGCTTGCCCCAATTGGCGAAAACAAGTATAGCGATCATGGCTGCGAAGAAGAGGCCATTCTGCCACAAAGGGCGGGTGACTTCCGGTTCGGGGAGCATCATCTGCGCTTCAACCTTCTCGAGCTCTTCTTTCCGGAAAATGAAGTACATCAGCAGACCTATGATGACGGCGAACAGCACCGCGCCCAGCGCGCGGGCGACGCCGAGCTCAATGCCCAGGATCCGCGCGGTCAAAATGATCGCTAGCACGTTGATCGCCGGTCCCGAATACAGGAACGCCGTCGCAGGTCCCAAACCTGCGCCCATCCGATAGATGCCTGCAAACAGCGGCAGGACCGTGCACGAGCAAACAGCCAGTATGGCGCCGGAAACCGAAGCGACGCCGTAGGAGAGAACTTTATTGGCTTTGGCGCCGAAGTATTTCATCACGGATGCCTGATTGACGAATGCCGCGATGGCGCCGGCAATGAAAAAGGCGGGCACGAGACAGAGAAGGACATGTTCCCGAGCATACCAACGCACCAGAGCGAGCGATTCGGTTAAAGCATTGTCAAAGCGTGCTGATCCAACCGGCAAGTAGAAAGCAATCAGGAAACCGACGACAACAAGCGCGAGCGGTTTCCATTCGGATTTCCAGTTCATAGAATGATCCTTTGTTGCGAACTCAAATGAGTCCGATCTTAGCCTGAGCGTCCTCCTGCAGAACGGTTTCGACACAGCTGAAAAAATTCGTGACGCAGACTGTCGCGAGCGAGTAATAGACCAGGTTGCCCCGCTTCTCATCCCGCACCAGTCCTACCGATTTCAAGATCGAGAGGTGCTTGGATACGGTTGATTGATCGGAACCAACCATCGCGGTTAACTCATTGACACAGCGTTCACCTTGCGCCAGCTTGTCTATGATAAAAAGCCTGCTGGGGTGCCCGAGCGCTTTCAGTATGTTGGCGCGCGCCGCGTAGCGCGCTTTCGTGGCTTCATCCATCGTGATGCCATATTGTATTATGGTAATATAGCAATATCTCCATATGAAGTCAATATTTTTTGGGAAATTTTTCATATGAAATCTCGCGTCCTGTGATCAGAAGGTTCCGAATGCAAGCGATTCGGCAAAGAGGCAAGCACAAAGAAAAGCCGATCCAAGTTGATTGGATCGGTTGCAATTTCGAGGAAAGATGGGATTCTTGACACCTAAAGGAATTGCCTGGATTATTGACAGTCAATTGATCCCCGATCGGACAGATTCACTTGCATTGTAGATTCATTTATGTGAGGGGTTGGATCGAATTATATCTTGATTTCGTCGCATCAGGTTTTCGTCTATTCCCTTTGAAGACCTCCATAACCAGCAACAACATCACGGAAAGACAGCCCATCCGGCAATACGACGGCACGAGCGGTCTGCTGGTTCACGGTCAACGTTCCGGTTTTATCACTGGCGATCACCGTGCAACTTCCCAGACTTTCCACCGCGGTAAGTTTGCGCACGATGACATTGCGGGCAGCCATTCGCTTTGTGGCGATGGAGAGAGGTACGGTCAAAGCAACGGGAAGTCCTTCGGGGATAGCCGAGACCGCCAGAGCCACCACGAAGAAGAAGATCGCCGCGAGATCATTGCCTTGGAGCCACAAGAGAAAAGCCAACCCCGCACTGATTACCAACACTAAAATGCTGATGTGCTTGACGAACCGTTCCATCCGAAGCACCAGCGGGGGTTTTCCGCCTTCCGATTCGGTGACGGTTTGAGCGATGATGCCCACCTGGGTTTTCGTGCCTGTGCCGACGACGACGCCGATCCCTCTGCCGGATGTAATCGTTGCACCGGCAAACGTCATATTTTTACGATCGCTCACCCCAGTCTCCTCGGGCAGGAGAACGGCTGCTTTCTCCGACGCGATGGATTCCCCTGTCAGAAAGCTCTCGTCGGCCGCGAGGCCGTTGACTTGCACTAAACGCAAATCCGCCGGCACCTTGTTGCCCGACTCTAAGATTACAATATCCCCCGGCACTAATTCTTCCGCTGGGATCACTACCTCTCTGCCGTTTCGGCGCACGCGCGCCGTGATCTTAAGCAGACGTTGCAGGTGAGCCGCACTTTTTTCAGCCTGAAACTCCTGGTAAGCGCCGATGCAGCTATTCAGAATGATCACGATTAAAATGAATATCGCATCGGCGGCCTCACCGATGGCAATAGATGCTACTGCGGCTGCGAACAATATGAAGATCAAGGGGTTCAGGACCTGATGCAACAGGATTATCCATATCGTCGGCGGCTTCCGCGCAGGCAGTGTGTTGGGTCCATAATACGCGAGACGTCGGATCGCCTCCTGATCATCCAACCCATTGGGTCCGGACTGCAGTTCTTTGTAAACCTCCTGCTCCTCGAAGGCGTGCCACTTCTCTTCGCATAATCGGTGGCCATGCTCCATTTGTTTCATAGAGTTCTCCCTACCACAAATCAAGATCCAGCCTAGGCCGACGCAATTTCATCATAAATTACAGGGGATTTTCCGGAAAATCGAATTTACTTTTCGCAGGCATCTATGAGCGAATAATAAATCATGGCGGCAGGGAAGAAATGAAAATCTGGAGCTGACGAAAGATGAGCTCTCCTCCGTCCTGAGTTCATCTGGTCGGTTCGATATCATCATGTTCGATAAAGCTTTTCCAAATTAAGATGATGTTTTCGCAAAGAAGGACCCATCAAGGTCGTTCAACCGGCGGTTTGTCGCCAAATGGTTCCATTCGTTGTTTGAGCGCGCGGATTACGAAATAATACGATACTCCCAAAGCGATAATTACGGCGGCTATACCGTACATAAGATTCGGAGTGATTTTATTGTAATCTAAAATTATGATTTTCCTGGCAACCGCCACGATCGCCACCAAGAAAACCACTTCAGCATGCACACGTTCCTCCTCGATATAGGCTTTGATCGTCTCAAGAAGCTCGATTCCAATAAGAACCATAAGAAAAAACCGAATACCTCGAGCATTTCGCTCAAATCAAGAAGCAGGAACGGTGGCTTTATCAGTTCTTGAATCAGCACGATGCCCAGTTCGATCGTTGAAAAAAAATTGCGATGATCATCATGACGAGAAGGCTCGTTATAATGACCCTTTCGAACCGCCTCAAAGCTTTGTGCATTTTGATTTCCTCCGAAAGAAATTTTCTTGCGACATTCAGTAACGCTACTTCTATTATGTTTGGAACGTCCGTCGTATTCGCATTCAGTGACGCAACACTCTATTATCCGACTCCCATTGGTGCCACTTTTCCTCACGCTTCAATCAAGTTGGAATTGCAGAACAAATTTTATTCGCTGAAAAATTTACCAATACGGCAATATCTCGTCTCCTCCTGATACTGACAGGCTGGAAGCCTGTCCCACTCTTCTCAACCCATAAAACGAGTAAAGAAAAATAGCCGTAGCGATGCGCGTTGCGGGTTTCACGCCGGCAAGCGCGGGAGTCTCGCGCGCCATCCGCTCGTCAATGCGCCTTGCTCGGGCGTTCGGGCCTTCGATGTCCGCCGTGATGACCGGGTCATAATCGTTCTGAACTCCCAGCTCTTTGAGCATCTTCACCCGGACATCCACGTCCTTCTATGTCCCTTCGTATTCCTGCCGCCGCAGCACCGTATCGTACAGACCGATATCTTCGCCTTCGTGCCGGTTGACCCCCATATACACCAGGCTCGGGTCTTCGTAGCGTTTGAATTTGTACACCGCATCGTTCATCAGGGCACTGTTGAACACGCCGAGGCTGACCAGAAGCTCGAAATCTTTGACGGTTAATCCGGTGACTTTCTTGAACAACCCCGGCTCCAATTGGGTAATCACGTCGCGCAGGGTCCGTTCGCGATAGTCCGTGAGGTACATGAAGATGGGAATCCGGGTGGCGAACTTGATGAGCTTCTCCTGAATCTGCTTGCGCAGGCTCTTGTATTCTCTCTCTTCTTCGGTGAGTTGCCGCTTTTCCCCCGGCGAGAGTTCGCGTTCGTTGGCTTCGCGCTTGGCCTTCTTGACCGCTTCGGACTTGTTGATGATGGTCTCGATGTCCTGATTCAGGTTGCGGAAGCCTTCGATGCTCATCAGGGCCTGCATGGCTTGCTCGTTGGCCATCAGCCGCCGCAGGGTGTCGTTGTCCACATTGACCAACAGCGCGCTCTCCCAGCGCCGGGCCAGGAGGGTTGCCGTGGTGCCGCTCATGGCCATCTCCAGCACGCCGGCGGCGTCAATCTGGCGCATGGAACTGCCGTCATACGCCAGCACCGGCAGGAAGTGGATGAACTCCTCGACCTTCTTCTCCGGGTCGTCTTCGTTGACGTTGAGGCGGCAACTGTACTCGGCGATCTGGCGCAGGGCGCGGTCGGGCGCAAAGTCGAAGATGTAGCACTCCGGTTTGAGAATCAGTTCCTCGTTCGGCGAAATCCCGTCGGGGTTCTTCAGCGTCCAGGGATTTTGCACGCGAAAGGCCGCCTGGAAGTAGGTCTCCGGGCTGGACGAGTTGCGGAGCATGAAGATGCCGGTCC
>CAZUTK010000012.1:0-14628 GCA_964623265.1 uncultured bacterium
GCCCAGCTTCTCCTGCGCCAGCGAGATGTCCGGACGGCGTTGGACGGGGTCGTCCTGCGGCAGCGGCAGGTGGATGATCCGGGATCGGGATCCGGTCCATTTCAAGATCATAGCGGCGAAATCCCGGATGGAATACTCTTCCGGATTGCCCAAATTCACCGGGCCGATGAAGTCATCGCATTCCATCATGCGGATCATCCCTTCGATCAGGTCGTCCACGTAGCAGAAGGAACGGGTCTGGCTGCCGTCTCCGTAAACCGTCAGGGGTTCCGATTTCAGCGCCTGGATGATGAAGTTCGAAACCACTCGGCCATCGTCCGGCGCCATGCGTGGTCCGTAGGTGTTGAAGATGCGCACGATGCGGATATCCACTTTATTCTGGCGGTGATAGTCCATCATCAGGGCTTCTGCGGCGCGTTTTCCTTCGTCGTAGCAGCTGCGGATGCCGATGGGATTGACGTGTCCCCAGTAGGTTTCCTTCTGGGGGTGTTCGAGCGGGTCGCCGTAGACTTCGGACGTGGACGCCTGCAGGATGCGGGCTTTGACCCGCTTCGCCAAGCCGAGCATATTCAAAGCGCCCAGCACGGACGTCTTGATGGTCTTGACCGGATTATACTGATAGTGGATGGGGGAAGCCGGGCAGGCGAGGTTGTAGATCTGATCCACTTCCACGAGGATGGGCTGGATGACGTCGTGCCGCAGCAGTTCGAAGTGGTCGTGTTTCAGCAGATGGCGGATGTTGTCTTTACTGCCGGTGAAGAAGTTGTCCAGGCAGATGACTTCATGACCCTGCTTCAGGAGTCGTTCGCAGAGGTGGCTGCCGATGAGGCCGGCTCCGCCGGTGACCAGGATGCGCATGAAACCTCTTTTCAGTAAATATCTCTGCGCGGCGGGTTATGCATCCCCAATTTGAGCCGCTTTCAACGTCGGACGCCCGATGGAGAAGTAATGGAACCCCATCGCCGCCATTTTCTGGGGTTCGTAGATGTTGCGCCCGTCGAAAATGAATGGGTTCTTCAGCGACTTTTGCAGGAGTTCGAAATTGGGTTCGCGGAATTCGTTCCATTCGGTGATGATCAGGAGAGCGTCCGCATTCGACACGGCATCGTACTCGTTTTCGGCGAATTTTATGCGGTTTCCGAAGATGCGCCGGGCTTCCGTCATCGCCTGCGGATCGTACGCCTGAACCTTTGCGCCCGCCGCCAGGAGTTCCTCGATGATGACGATGGCGGGAGCTTCGCGCATATCATCCGTGCGCGGTTTGAAGGATAATCCCCAGACGGCGAAGATCTTCCCCTTCAGGTCATCTCCGAATTGCTGTTTGACCTTCTTCACGAGAGCCAATTTCTGGCGTGCGTTGACGGATTCCACCGCCGCCAGGATCTCCAGCTGCATATTGTGGCTCTGAGCGGTGTGGACGAGCGCCTTGATGTCTTTGGGGAAGCAGGATCCGCCGTAGCCGACGCCCGGGAAGAGGAACTGATGGCCGATGCGCAGATCGGAACCGACGCCCTGGCGCACGAGGTTGACGTCGGCGCCCACGAGTTCGCACAGGGAGGCGATTTCGTTCATAAAGGAGATCTTGGTGGCGAGGAGAGCGTTCGAGGCGTATTTGGTCATTTCCGCCGAGCGCACGTCCATAACGATGATGGGATGCCCGGTGCGCACGAAAGGACCGTAGAGATCCTTCATCAGAGCTTCGACGCGGGGATTGTCTACGCCGATCACGACGCGGTCGGGCCGCATAAAGTCGTCAATCGCCGCTCCCTCCTTCAGGAATTCGGGATTCGATACGACGTCGAAAGGGTGCTGGGTTTCGGCGGCGACGACTTCCCGGACTTTATCCGCTGTGCCGACCGGAACGGTGCTTTTATCCACGATGACTTTGTATCCGTTCATGGCTTTGCCGATGGATTTCGCCACTTCCAGCACATAGCGCAGATCGCTCGACCCGTCCTCCCCCGGGGGGGTGCCCACGGCGATGAAGTTGATGAGGGAGTTCTTGACGGCTCGATCTAGGTCGGTCGTGAAGGAGAGCCTCCCTTTGTGGGTATTGCGATCCACCAATTCTTTCAGTCCGGGTTCGTAAATGGGGATTTCGCCTCGGTTCAGTTTCTTGATTTTGCGCTCGTCCACGTCCACGCAGATGACGTCGTTGCCGGTTTCCGCAAAACAAGTTCCGGCGACGAGACCCACATAACCGGTTCCGATCACGCAGATTTTCATGTTTCTTCCACCAATTGAATGACAGGATGATGTTTTTCAGGTGCGAACAGAATGCCTCTATCCGTTTCAGGTTTTGCTTTCCGAGGATCTGACCAGTTCATTCGCCAGGTGCCAAGATTCGAAGGTGCCGGCGTCCGTCCACCAGCCCTTGAAGATGTCGTACGCCAGTTCGCCGCGTTCGATGTACAGGTTGTTGACGTCGGTGATCTCCAATTCGCCCCGCGCCGAAGGCTTCAGAGTGCGGATCATTTCGAAGACCTGCGAGTCGTACATATATACGCCGGTCACCGCGAGATTACTGCGCGGCTGCGCGGGTTTTTCTTCGATGCGGCAGATGCGGTCGCCGTCCAGTTCGGCGACCCCGAAACGCTCCGGGTCTTCGACCTGCTTCAGAATGATGCGCGCTCCCGATTTCTGCACCGCGAAATTTTTTACATACTCGGTCAGAGGGTCTTCGAAGATGTTATCCCCCAGGAGGACCACGATGCGGTGTCCGGCGGCGAACTGCCGGGCGAGACCTAACGCCTGCGCGATGCCGCCGGCTTGGTCTTGCACCCGGTAGGTGAACTCGCAATTGAATTCCGCGCCGGAGCCCAGCAGGCTGACGACGTGCCCCAGATGTTCCACGCCGGTGACGACCAAGATCTCCGTGATGCCCGCTTCCAGAAGCTTGCGGATGGGGTGAAAAATCATGGGTACCTTGCCAATGGGCAGCAGGTGCTTGTTGGTGACTTTCGTCAAGGGGTATAGCCTGGACCCGGAACCCCCCGCCAGGATGATCCCTTTCATAATTCCTCGAAGGTTATTTTGAAATGAATGCGCATCGTCGCCGCGCCTGCATCCCTCGCATCGGCTTAGAAACGGATCGCATGTTCCAACCGCAGCGTCAGGGTCAGGCGTCCCTGCCAGCCTTTTTCCCGCAAGCCCTCTATGTTGCGCGCGTTGTCCACCCGCTCATAGGCGATCCAGCCTTGGGCTTGGATGCGTGATTCCGCGAAGAAGGAGAAGCCGAATCCGAACGAATCGCCGCTTTCCACCGTGCCCGTAGGGAACGGTTCGGAGTACCCTTCTTCAAGAGTGTAATTCAGATAACTGCTGTCGAAGGGCGCTTCCACGCCGCCTTCGCCCTGACGATGATGCCGCCAGAACCCGTCCAGGCGCAGATCCGCCGTCGCCCAGCAGGAGAACTGCAGGTTGATCAGGTCGGCGTCGCTGCCGATGCGGCTGCCCAACGGCAAGCCGAAATTCTGATAGCGCAGACTTTCGTCCGGCGAATTGTAGGTGCGGTTGGTGACGCCCTGATAGCCGGCGTCCAAGCCGATTCTGCCGTGGAAGCCCGCCCAGCGCACACCGATCAGCCAGCCCCATTCCGGCGGTTCGAGATCCCGGGGCGTCTTCTTTTCCAACTGGATATCGTCCAGCAGGAGTTCCGCGTACAGCTGCCATCCCGGGTGAGGCGAGGCGCACGCGTCGAAGCTCAGCAATCCGTTGCCGTCCGACCGGTTGTTGACCAGTTCGGCGTAGTAGGGCAGGAGGGGATTCATAAAATCCAGCCGGACGCCGCCCCGCCAGATCAGGGCTTCCGAGGCACCGATCCGCAACCAGCGCCAGGGGATGATCTCCAAGCGGTGGGCGGCGAGGAAGCGGTCGCTGCGCGCGCCCGTCGAATCGCTAAAAGAGCTGATCTGCCCCGCCAGTCCCTGAAACCGGCCCCACTTCCACTTCCAGATGAAGCGGATTTGATCCAAGCCGCGGGGCGCGTCGTTCAGCAGCAGATGGTCATCGCCGGGACCCCAGCTTAAGTGATCCCGCCCTAACTTCACCTGCCAGCGCCGGCCTGTGAAGGACAGATACGCCGCTTCCGCGAAGCCAGACCAGTCGCTCCACTTCTTGCCGCTGTAGCGGGGATTTTCCGCGAGATCGCGATCACCGCGCAGGGAAGTGTAAACCCCGTGCCGGTCATTCCCCGCGCTGAAGTTGAGAACGCCGTATCCGGCAGACCGCCCTTTGGCGGCGTAATGCGATTCCAGCCCGGCGACCAGCCGCCCGCCGGCATAGCATTCCATCTTCCGTTCCGGGCTGATTTCGGCGGCGAATTCGCGTTCGAGCTTTTGGAAACGCCGCAGGGCGATGCCTTCCCGCGGACGCGGATCCGCCTTCAGAGCGGCGGCGATTTCGCCGCGGGTGTACGGGTGTTCTGAAGGATCCAGTTCGGCGAGGTAGCCTGCTACCTGCAGCCACTGGATCTCGGAAACCGCCCAGTGATCCGGAGGCAGCGTCTCCCAAGGCGCGGCGGATGCGATCTCCGCCGTCCACCAGAGCGCCCAGAGCGCGATTCCCGCTTTCACCCCGCAGTGCTTCATGCGATGCTTCCCCCCGTCCTTCGGATGCAGGCTGTTTGACGGACAAGCGGATGAAAAATCCGCTCTATTTCAAACCGATGAAATGAAGAATCCGAGTCAAAAATGCGTCGAAAATCGTCAGCACGCCGTAGAGGAGAGTCAGCACGCTCAGCAAGAACAACCGTTCGAAATAGAGATCCGAGGAGGAAAAAGCGGCGATCAACAGGATGATGCCCAGCAGGAAACGGACCGCTCCGGCGATGAGGCTCTTTTCCAGATTGAACCTCTGGAAAAATCGCTGCAGGGGCAGATCCCAATCCGGAAAATCCTTGGTGAACTGGTGCGCGCGGGCGTAGAATCCGAAGCGCTGGATCGCCCAGCCGCCCAGCGCGAGGAAGCCGCCGACCACGCCCCAGATCAGCGGGAGTATCTGGAAGATGTAGGCGAACAGCAGTGCGGCACCCAAAATTTGCAGGGCGACGCCGGGGAATCCGAAGAGGTGCTTCGGGTCGTACATCAGCATAAAGCGCAGATGCCGCCAGCCGTCCCGAAAACTGCGCAGATGCGGCGGCCGGTTGCGTCCGTCGGGGTAGAGGGTGATGGGGATCTCCGCGATTTTCAAGCGGGCTTTGGCGGCTTTGATCACCATCTCGGACGCCAGTTCCATCCCTTCCGTGCGCAGGTGCATCCGGTGAAAGGCGTCCTGCGTGAAGGCGCGCATACCGCAATGGGCGTCGCTGATTTTCGTCCCGTAGAGGAGGTTGAGGATTCCGGTCAGGACGGGGTTGCCGAGGTGCCGGTGCAGAGCCGGCATGGCGCCCGGCTTGATTTCGCCCTTGAAGCGCGATCCCATCACCAGATCGTTGCCGGCGCGCAGAGCCGCGATGAAGCGCTCCAGATCGGTCAGATCGTAGCTGTCGTCGCTGTCCGCCATGATGATGTAGCGGCCGCGCGCTTCGGAAAAGCCCTTGATGTAGGCGTTGCCGTAGCCTTTGACCGGCTGATGCACGACGCGGGCGCCTAGGCTCTGAGCGATCTCCACCGAGCGGTCGGTGGAACCGTTGTCGGCGACGACCACTTCGCCGCGGACGCCCAGCCGCTGCAGGGTTTCCCGTGCCTTGCGGACGCAGACGCCGACCGTCGCCTCTTCGTTCAGGCAGGGCATCACCACGGAGACTTCGATCTCTTCAGCCGGCGACTCTGTCGGGGTATCCTTCCGATCTCTTGTTTCTTCAGGGCGGTTCAATTCGAAAGCCTTCGGTGCGCTGCGGTAATTTTCCTGGTGAATTCTCGTGAAATGTAATAAAAACAAGGGAGATTGTCAAGCGAATTCATCTCGCCGACGTCCCGTATCTGACGCATTGCGCCGCTTTGCCGGCGCTTTCGGCAGACGGCGGACTTCTGCCAAGATGGCGCGGAAGACCTCTTCCGGCGACAGCTGATTGATGCAGTCTTCCGGGCAGACTGCGCGGAAACAGCCCAGGCAGTCCACCTCCGGTTCCACGATCCGCCCTAGACCGTACAGCTCGAATTCGGCGCGGTTGAAGATGCTGTTCAACAGGACGATGCGCTTTCCCAGACCGATGCCGACGTGCAGAGCGAGCGTCACGCCGGTGACCAGGAGATCCACTTCGTTGACCAAATGATAAAACCGCTTGAGCGGGAAGACGCCGGCGTAGAAGGCTCCGGTTTCGTCCGCCAGTTTGCGGTTTTTCGCGTCTTCATCCGGTCCGCCCAGCAGCAGCACGCCGAACTTCTTCTCCAGCAGAAGGCGCGTCAGAGCCTCCCAGTGCTCGAATTTCCAGATGCGCGAGGGCCAGCGGGATCCCGCGCCGGTGTTCAATCCGATGCGCGGGCGGGCGAGCGGGAGATCAAAGGGCGGGGAGTCGTCCAGTTCGAGGATATATTTTTCCCCGCGGAAGCGCTTTCCGCACAGCGTGAAGATCTCCTGCGGATAGCTCAGCGAGTTCAAGCGATTCAGATCGTCGAAGAGGCCTGTCAGCCATTTGGCGCGCGCCGCGCGGTCAACGGGGACGCAGACGCCTTCGTCGCCGAGCGAGAAGCCGAACTTTTTTTTCGCCTGAATTTTCCTGCAAAGCGCGACGGCTTCCAGGTCTTTGTCCAGATTGTAGATTTCGTCGAAGGAGGAAGCCAGCAGGAAAGCCGGTATGCCGGGCGTCAGCGGCAGGATGCGGTCCACCCAGCCGCGGGGAACCGCGTCCGGGGTGTGAGTCAGCCAGGTGATGTGCACGCCTTTGCGTCTCAGGACGCGCAGGAGAGGGGTGGTGCGGAGGACGTCGCCGACGGCGCCCAGCTTGATCAGCAGGATGCGCTTTCGGACCGGATCGTAATCCGCGCAGCCGTCGCAGTGCACTCCCGAGCGTTTGTGCGGATCGCAGGGGCGGTCTCCGCGAAAATGCCGGCAATCGGCGTGGACGATTTCGTCCAGCGGAAATTTAGGGGGTTTTGCGGGCGTCAAAATAAAGGCGTTCCCTCCAGTTCCACATCCGCCTCGGATTCCATCATCTTGAGGATCGTCGGGGCGACGTCTATGATGCCGAATTCATTTTTCAGGATGCGGTGGTCTTTGATGAACAGCGCCGCGTCGTGGAAGGTGTGCATGCCGACCAGTTCGGTTTTGTTGGTGAACCGCGGCTGCCGGACGTTGGCTTTCAGATCGTAGCCGTCGTAGGGGATGGCGATCAGGTCTGCCGCCTCTTCGAAGTAGGGACCGGAGTACAATTCTTCGCGGCGGACGACCTTCGCGATGATCGGCGAACCGTCGTCCGGGTCGGCCATCTCCAGCAGGGCGGAGGCAAGTTCATTTTTCAGCGCTTCCGCCGCGGATTTCGGCACCGTGCCTTTCTGCTCACGGCCCTCGAGATTGAGGAAGACCCGCCCGGGGATCAGACTGTAGGCGCGGGTTTCGGAGCTCATATCCATCACGGACTTGGGCGCGTCGCCCTGCAAGCGCAGATAGCCCTTTTCTTCCAGCCACTGGTTGACGTACACCTCCTTCTTCACGGAGCAGAAGCCGTGATCCGAGAGCACGACGAATTCCGCGTCGTTCTTCGATCGGTCGTAGAATTCGCCCAGCAGTTCGTCCACGCGGCGGTAGAATGCGAGGAAGCGTCCGGCGTAAGCCGGATCGCCGCTCGCATACTGTTCCCAGAGGAAATGGTTGATGCGATCGGTTTCCATGACATGGAGTTGGAAGAAGTCCCAGGGTTCCTGTTCGTAGAGGCGGCGGGCGGTCTCCCAGCGCCGTTCTAGAGTGATGTTCAGATCCTGGAAGAAAGCCTCCTTATCGTTTCTGCCCAGATTGGCGTCTGCGTCTATGCGATAATCCCACTCCTTCAATTGCGCGCCCAGTTCCTTCGGATAGGCGACTTTCAGCACGTCCGTCCCCAGGAAGCATCCGATCAGGATGCCGTTGACGGGAGACGGAGGATAGGTGGCCGGAACGTTCATCACGGCGACCCGTCTGCCGGCTTGGGAGAGGATCTGCCAGAGAGTCTTCGCCGCCATATGGGACGCCATCGGGATGAACAGTTCGAAGGGGTTGGGTTTGCGATCAATGAAGCCGAAGATGCGGTGCTTCGCGGGATTGACGCCGGTCATATAGGTGGACCAGGCGACCGACGAGATGCAGGGCTGCACCGAGTTCATGCGGCGCAGTTCCCCGTCCTGCAGGATGCGCTGCAGGTGCGGGAGATCGCCGCGGGCGATGTGCTTTTGCAGGAAGCTGTGCGGAGTGCCGTCAATGCCGATGACGACCGCGCGTCTGCGGGCTTTCGCCTGCTTCGAACTGAAGAAAAATTTCATAATGAGGGGTGTTGCCTTTTTTTCCGTGGGGTGAAACCGGCTTTCCGACGGCCGTCTTGCGGCGTCGATTCCACCCCGTTCTTACCACCGAATTATTACAGATAGCCCAGAGACTTCAGGCGTTCGTTGACTTTGGCTTCTTCTTCCGTCGTGTATCCGGATGCGGTCAGCGGTTCGAGGTAGCCGAGCTCTTCGATTTTCTTGATCACCTTCAGAGCCGATTCTTCCGGGGATTCTCGATCGGAATCGAAGATGACTTCAGGATTTTCCGGTGGTTCATAGGGGTCGTCCACTCCGGTGAACCCCTTGATTTCTCCCGCCAGGGCTTTTTTATACATCCCCTTCACGTCGCGTTGGATCAGCACGTCCATCGGACAGCGGGCGTAAACTTCGATGAAGTCGCCGATCAAGGCTCGGTTCTCGTCGCGGATGGCTTTGTAGGGGCTGATTGCCGCTCCGACGGCGACCACGCCGTTGCGCGACAACAGATGACAGACGAAGCCGATGCGGCGGATGTTGGTATCGCGGTCTTCTTTGGAGAAGCCCAACCCCTTGGAGAGGTTCATACGCACGACGTCTCCGTCCAGAATCTCGACTTTCTTCCCCCGGTCGCGCAGCATCTGCGCCACGATTCTGGAGACGGTGGTCTTGCCCGCCCCCGATAAACCGGTGAACCAGACGGTGAATCCACGATCAGTTTTTTTCTCGGACATTGGTTCTCCTGTATCGATGATTTCCAGTGACTAAGCGATGATTTTTCCTTCGAAATCCGGCGGAATCTCCACGCCCAGTTTATGCAGGATCGTCGGCGCGATGTCCATCACGTGAGCTCCCTCGATTTCGCGTCCGTTCCCGGGTTTTGCCGGGTCGTGGAGGATGAACAAGCCGTGCTGCGCGTGGTTGGCGTCGTCGGGACCGGTGTCGTTTTCGAAGGACCAGAGGGTGGGATTACCGATGCTGCCCAGCGATCGCCAGTTCAAGTCGCCGAAATAGACGATCAGATCCGGAGCCACGCCGTTGACCATGGGATAAGTTTCCTCCGGCTTGAAGACGCGGGTGCCGATATTCTTGCCGTCCGGGTCGGTCAGCGCTTCCAGCTTGGCGGCCAGTTCGTCGCGGAATCTCTCGTAATCCGCCGGATCCACGACTCCTTCGGGTTCGCGCCCTTTGACGTTGATGAAGAGGCGCCCGTAATATCCGCCCGAACCCCAGACTTTGGTCTTCGGAAAGTCTATGTTCTTGTTCTTCAACTGCACGACGCCCTGCGGCTTTTCTTTGACCGTCAGATATCCTTCCCGAATCAGCCAGTCGTTGAAGTTGATGCCGCCGTCCATCTTCTTGGCGCCGTGATCGGAGACCACCAGGACGACGGTCTCGTCGCCCAGCTTGCGGAGCAGTTCGCCGATCTCTTCGTCTATATATTGATAGTAGTTCAGGATGGACTTTTCGAAGCGGTTGCCGGGCTCGAATTTGGGGTGCGCCGGATCAATGTATTTCCACATGCCGTGATGGATGCGGTCCACGCCCATCTCCACGAACATGAAGAAATCCCAGGGCTTGCGGTCCATCAGGTATTTCACCGTGGCAAAGCGGCGCGCCGTCATTTGATAGATCTGCTTGATCAGGTTGACCTTGTCGTCGGTGCGGAAATCCTTGACGTCAATGATGTACTCGCCGACGTTGCGCCGGAGCTCGTCCTTCAGCTCCTTTGGATAGGTGAATTCCGCGTCGGTGTCGGGCGTCAGGAAGCAGCCGATCAAGCAGCCGCGGATGGGTTTGGGCGGATAGGTCTGCGGCACGCTGATCACCACGGAATCCTTGCCCGCCTTGCCTAAAAGATCCCATACCGTCGGTTCCTTGACCGCCAGAGAATTGGCGTAGAACAGGTCGGCGTAGCCGTAATTGGCGCGGTTGCGGAAGCCGTAGAACCCCAGCTTGCCCGGGTTCTTGGAAGTCATCATGGACATCCAGGCGGGCACGGTGATGGCGGGGATGGTGGATTCCAGCTTTCCCCAGAGCCCTCTCTCCTGCAGGGACTTCAGGTTGGGCAGCTGCTCTTTCCATTGGTCGAAGACGAACTGCGGCGTCAGGCAGTCCATTCCGATGACGAAGACGCGGCGGTCGGGCATGGTTCCTCTTACTTCATTGATGAATTGAAAAATGCAGATCGCAGCGGTTATAATACGGCTGAATTGAACTCATCAAAGTTCTTTCAGTTTCTTTTCCAGTTCCGGCAAATCTTCAGTTATCACTTGCCAAATAATAAGCAAATCAACACCGAAATACTCGCGAATCAACCCGTTGCGGATGCCCATCATTTGATGCTAGGGGATGTTCGGATGCGCTCTTGTCAACTCTTCTGGCAGCTGTCTTGAAGCTTTTCCGATGATTTCCAGATTCCGCACTACGGCGTCTATCGTCTTGACATCATTTGCGAAATCCTCATACTTCATCGCTTCGATGTATGTCCTGATTTTCTCAATCGCTTCGAGGATGTCTGATACAAGCAGCCTGGTTTTGCGTTTAGACATATCGCAGATCCTTGCGAATCGCCTTGAAATACTTGGGCTTGATGCCGCTATTTGAAACCAAATCCACTTTGTGCTGCAGAATCCGCTCCAATTCCAGAGCCAGATCCACGAATTCCAGTCCCAGTGGTTGTTCCAATTCAACCAGGATGTCTACATCGCTGTCGGGTCGGTCCATTTTACGCGCGACTGATCCGAAGACCGCCAACTCACGCACATAATATTTCCGGCGCAGAGCCGGCTTTGCGGCTTTCAATTGTTGAAGGATTTTTTCGAGTTCCATAGGCTCTAATTGTCTTTTTCCTTCTCCTTCACCATCCCCGTCAGCGCCACGGAGACGAGGCTGACGATCAGCCCGCCCCAGAAGGCAGACCAGAAGCCGTCCACGTAGAAGCCCACCTGGAAGATGCCTCGGGCTAAGGACGCCGCCAGCAGCAGCATCAGCGCGTTGATGACCAGCAGGAAGACGCCTAGCGTCAGCAGGATCAGCGGGCAGGTCAGCAGTTTCAGCAGCGGCTTCAGGAAGACGTTGATCACGCCCAGAACCGCCGCCGTCGCCGCATACGCCGCCCAGGCATCGCCTTCCACGCGGATGCCGGGGACGATCCACGCCGCCACAAAGAGCGAAAACCCGATGATCAGCCAGCGGATAAAGAGCTGCATCATCGCAATCCAATCAGTTAAAAGATCTTCCGAACCGATTGCACCGAACCGCTCAAGCGGAGCAGACTCTGCGCCATCCATCGGATCCGCGGGCCGGCTTCAGGATTCGAAGAACGCCCGCACTTTCGAGCAGACGTATTCGAAGCGCTCCTCCCCCAATTCCGGGTAGATCGGCAGCCCCAGGATTTCGGCGGCGGCGCGTTCCGCCTGCGGGAAATCGCCGGCGCGATACCCGAGATGGCGGAAGCATTCCTGCAGATGCAGCGGCACCGGATAGAAGATCTCCGCGTACACACCTTCCCGATTCAGGAACGCCTTCAGTTCATCCCGTCTGCCGGGGACGCGGATCATAAACTGATGGTAGATGTGATAGTTTCCCTCCGCTTCCACGGGCAGAACCAGCGGCAATCCCGCCAGGCGTTCGCGGTAGCGGTTTGCGATGCGGCGTCGTTCTTCGTTCCAGCTCGGCAGATGCGGCAGCTTCGCCAGGAGCACAGCCGCTTGCAGAGCTCCCAGGCGGCTGTTCAGGCCGACTTCGTCGTGATAATAGCGGCGCTTCGCTCCGTGGTCGCGCAGGCTGCGCAGATGCAGGGCGGCCGCTTCATCGTTCGTGACGATCATCCCACCGTCGCCGGCTCCCCCCAGATTTTTCGTCGGGTAAAAAGAGAACCCCGTCAACGCGCCCCAATTGCCGGCGGGCCGCCCCAGCCGCGAAGCGCCGATCGCCTGCGCGGCGTCTTCGAGCACGGCGATTCCGGAGGTCTGCGCCCAGGAGACGATCTCTTCCATGCGCGCCAGCTGGCCGTAGAGGTGCACGGGCAGAACCGCCTTGACGCCCGTCGGCGACACCTGCGCCAGCAGATCGGGGTCGAGGTTGCAGGTTTCCGGTTCGATGTCCACGAAATAGGGGCGGGCTCCCAGCCGCGTCACGGCGGAAACGGTCGAGAAAAAGCTGAAGGGCGTCGTCACGACGGCGTCGCCGGGCTGGACTCCCAGCGCCATCAGCGAGAGCAGCAGGGCGTCCGAACCGGAAGCCACACCGACTCCGTATTTCACCCCGCACAGAGCGGCGATTTCGCCTTCCAGTTCTTCCACCAGGGGACCTAAGATGAAGCGCTGCGTGCCGAACACTTCTTCGATGCGGCGCATCACTTCGGGGCGGATGACGGCGAATTGCGCGGACAAATCGAGAGGAGGAACGTTCATATTCTGGCTTCCTTCAAATGTTCGAGGATGTCGTACGGGATCGCCATATCGCCGAAGCCGCGCCCGAGGGTCACATTGGGCTTGACGGATCCGTGGAAGTCCGTCCCTCCGGAGATCAACAGGTTGTAGCGCCGGGCGATGTCCGCGAAATAGGCTTCCTCCCCTTTGCTGTGATCGGTGTAATACACTTCGATTCCGAGCAAACCCTGTTCGATCAGCGACTTCAGCCGCGTTTCGAACTGGCTTTCATCCTTCCGGCGCAGGGTAAAGGGGTGCGCGAGGATGGGGATGCCGTCCGCGTGCACGATCATCGAAATGGCATCTTCAGTGGAGAGCCTTTTCTTGTCGAGATAGGCTTTTCCACCGGATTTCAAGTAGACATCGAATGCTTCCTGATACGATTTCACAGCCCCTTTTTTCACGAGGAGCGCGGCGAAATGCGGTCTGCCCACCAGATCGCCGCCGGCTTCCATCAGCAGTTCCTCCATGGTGATGGGAATGCCCATATCCACGAGCAGTTTGATCATCTTGCGGTTGCGTTCTTCGCGGAAGCGGCGCAGGTCGCGCAAGGTGGACTCCATCTCCTCATCGTTCAGCCGCACGAACAGCCCTACGATGTGGATGGCTCCCCAGGGGGAATCCGCGCTGATCTCCACCCCCGGGACGACTTCGATTTCGAAATCCACGCCGGCTTCCAGAGCTTCGCGGTTTCCCGCAGAAGTGTCGTGGTCGGTGACGGCGATCGCCTGCAGTCCTTGATCTTTCGCCGATTTCACCAGATCGCGCGGCTTATAGGAACCATCGGAGGCGGTGGTATGCGTGTGTAAATCTATCAAGTGTTACTCGCGATTTAATGGAAGTTAATCTTACAGATAAGTTATATATATTATCAAAAATTGCAAGGGAAATCAAGGGTATTTTGACCTTTAGCTCGAAGCCGGTGATCCCCGCTGCGCCGGCGGGGGGGCGTGGTTGTGCGCCGTGGAGGAGTCTATTGAAAGGAGGCGGCGTCAATCCGTTCCGTCCGCTTCTGTGGTGGAATGCTTCAGTTTTTCTCGCAGCGTCTTGCGGTCAATCCCCAGGATTTCCGCGGCTCGGGTTTTATTGCCGTTGACACTCGCCAGAACGTTGCGGACATATTCTGCTTCGACCTCCGCCAGGGTTCGGGTGAATCCGGAACCGCGCATCGCGGAAAAACGCATCAGGGAGGGCAGGTCGGGCACTTCGATGAAGCCGTCGTTGGTCATCACCACCAGGCGTTGGATGAGGTTTTCCAGTTCCCGGACATTGCCGGGCCAGTCGTAGTGTTTCAGCGCCTGCAGGACGTCGTCGGAGAACTGCACCGTCAGTTTGCCGTACTCTTTGGCGTACTTCTTGGCGAAATGATGAGCGAGAATGAGGATGTCGTCCCCGCGGTCCCGCAGGGGCGGCATCGTGAAGCTGATGACGTTGAGGCGGAAGTATAGATCTTCCCGGAACACGCCCTTTTTCACCAGGCCGAGGAGGTCTTTATTGGTGGCGGCGAGAATGCGCACGTCCACTTTGCGGGTGCGGCTGGAGCCCACCATCGTGACTTCCTTGTTCTGCAGGACGCGCAGGAGTTTGGTCTGCATATTCAGGGTGGTGTCGCTGATTTCATCGAGGAAGATGGTGCCGCCGTCCGCTGTCTGGAAGAAGCCCGCGCGGGTTTCGCCGGCGCCGGTGAAGGCGCCCTTGACGTGCCCGAACAGTTCGCTTTCCAACAAGCCCTCGGGGATGCCGCCGCAGTTGACGGGGACGAAAGCGGCGGAAGCGCGGGGACTGCTGTAGTGGATGGCTCGCGCCGCCAGCTCCTTACC
>CAZUTK010000012.1:14661-28897 GCA_964623265.1 uncultured bacterium
GGTGATCAGCACCGTCGCCGAAGTCGCCGCCGCTTTCTTGATGATGTCGAAAACCCTCTGCATCGCGGGGGATTCGCCGATCAGACCTGGAAAAGAAGGGACGGCGCCGGCGGAGCCGTTCTGTCCGAAGCGGCGCACGCGCAGCTTCTCGAGAGATCGTTCCACGGCGGCCAAGAGCTCCTGATCCGTGAAAGGCTTGGATAGATACTCTTCCGCTCCGGTCTTGACCGCCTGCACCGCGCCCTCGATGGTGGCGTACCCCGTGATCATCACGACTTCGGTGTCGCGGAGGTTTTCGCGCACGTGGCGGATCAGATCCAGCCCGCTCACCCGCGGCATCTTGTAATCCGTGATGACCAGATCCACCGGCGTGGAGTTCAGGATTTCGAGAGCGTCGGCGACGCCTGCGGCGGTGAAGACTTGATATCCCGCCGCGCTTAGGTTACGCTGCAGGACTTCGAGCATTCCCGGGTCGTCGTCCACCACCAGGATGCGCTCTTTTTCTGCGGAGGTTGATGCCATATCAGTGCTGTTCCTCCGGATTCGCGGTTTCAGAATCGTGGTTCCCGCGTCTTATCGGCAATCGAATGATGAATTTCGAACCTTGTCCGACTCGGCTTTCCACCTGGATTGTCCCGCCGTGAGAAGCCACGATGCCATGCGCCACGGAAAGCCCCAAGCCGGTTCCCTGGTTGACATCTTTGGTGGTGAAGAAGGGGATGAAGATCTGCTTCACGATTTCCGGCGACATCCCGATGCCCGTGTCCTGGACGGAAAGATAGACGAAATCGCGGTCGTGTGCGGTGGTGATGGTCAGCGTTCCGCCTTCCGGCATGGCATGAGTGGCGTTGACGACGAGGTTCACCAGGACTTGGTTCATCTGCGCAGGGTCCGCCGTGATTTCGGGCAGATCCTCCGCGTAGAAGCGCACGACCCTGACCGATCCGCGGTGCAGCCTGCCTTCGAGGAGGGTGAGCCCGTCTTCGATCACTCGATTCAAGTTTACGGGGATCTTGCGCGAGGGAACCTGTCGGGAGAAGAGCATCAGTTTGCGGATGACTTCCCGGGCGTACAGGGAGGCGCTGATGATCTTGTCCAGATCCGCCGCCGTCTGCGCGGGCAAGCCCGGCGTTTTCTTCGCCAACTGCGCGAAACCGAGGATATTGCCGAGGGGTTCGTTCAATTCGTGGGCGACGCCGGCGGTGAGCTGCCCGATGGTCGCCAGGCGATCCGCATGGCGCAGCTGCTCTTGAAGTTTCGCCTTCTCTTCTTCAGCTTCCCGGCGTTCGATCGCCACCGCCACTTCGCGGGCGATGGTGTCAATTAAGCTGCGCTCTTCTTTGAGGAAGGGACCCTCATCCAGCTCCGGCATCTCTTCGGTATAAGTTACCTCCACCAAACCGCACTTCGCGCCGTTGATCACGATGTCGGACGCCTGCCGCTGAACGCCGGTTCGAAATCCGGGGGTGACGTACTCCGCACCGTAGAGGACGATTCTTCCCTGGGCGATCTGCGGGTAGAGCCATGCGGGCGGCAGGAGGTTGACGATGCCCTGCAGAAGTTTTTCGTGGGGAAGGTCGGGGTTTTCCACCAGGCGGGCGATGCCGTATAAACAGGTCAGTTCTTTCACCCTTTCGCGCAAGGCGACCTGAGCGCGCCGGTGGGTGAGCGCCACGCCGAGGTTGTGCCCGAGGCTTTCATAAAAGGAGACTTCTTCTTCGCTGAAGGAATAGGGCTTTTTGCTCTTCAATCCGATCAGACCGATATTCGCGGCTTCCACCGGCACGGGGATTAGGATGAGGGAGCGGTATTCGCCGGCGAGGTTGAACCGGCTCGATTCCCGCGACGATCCCGAGCGAAACTTCAGCTCGATGGGGGGGCGCGTGTCGCCGATCCAGAAGCTCCCGTTGCGGGTGAAGAAGCCCGCATCGAGTTTCAGATCGTTCTGGATGAGGTGCCAAAAAAGCCGTTCTAAGTCGGAACCGCCGCCGCGGGCGGGCAGGAGTGCTCCGGTGTCGTCCTGCGCCAGGGGGATGACGTCGAAGACGACGTGGGGGCTCTTCGGATCGCCGGTCGCTTCGCTTCGATAGTGCTTGTTGCGTTCGATCAGCCGCAGTTCCACTGCATCCGTCCCCGAGAATTCGAGCAGGAGGCGGGAGACTTCCCGCAGAAAGTCAATGCGGGGCAGCCCTCGATAGGCGAACTGCAGGATCTGGTGAAACAGCGATCGAAACGCTTCGCGGGACTTGGGCTGTAAGGGCTGCGACGACGGAGATGTGTGGTTCGTATCGTGCATTGCGGGCGGGAGTTCGTTTTTTATAGTAATATACTGCAGAATTCATTTTTTTTCAAGCGGAAAGGGTTCGGAAATGCGAATCCCCCGACTTCCGGCGAAGTCGGGGGATCGAAACAGGGTCATCCAGGGGACGGCGGAGTTTATTTCACACCCCAGGGGTCCTGGTTCGGCTTGTTCGCCGTGACGGCGGTGTAGTAGTCAATGGAATTCTGCAGGATCAGCTCGGCGTAGTCGCGGTTGTGGACACCTTTGGATCCGTCCCTTTCGACGAAGAAATACGCCCAGGCTGCGACGCGGTCTTCATAGTTCGAGATGGCGGTGTCACCGATGACGGATGCCGTGAATTCCGTGATGGCGGGGTTGTTCGTCATGATCAGGTCCGCCAGCTCTTCCATCAAGGCTTCCGTTTCGGTTTGGACGTTGTCGATGTTGAAGTTCGTGGCGCTGGGGTGACAGGTCTGGCAATGGGAGAGCTTCGGTTCGAAGTCGTGTCCGGTTTGAGTGGGATGTCCCGAACCCGCCGGCGTCTCCACGCGGACGTGGCAGGTCACGCAGGCGTCCGTCGTGATGGCGGCGTGCTGCTGCTCGGTCACCGGGTAGCTGTAGCCCGGGATTTCATAGGTACCGACGCCTTCCAGCATATTTGCCTGGGGACTTTCGTGGGGACCGAAGAAAGCGCTGCCGTTGTTGAGGTGGCTGGACATATTCGCGGCGGTGCGGCGGTCGCGGTGGCAGTTGCCGCAGAGCAATCCCATCCCCCAGTCGCTGATGGTGTAGCCGTCGGGGTAGGGCAGGGTGATGGTGGATTGGGCGCGCAGCTGAGCGTCGGTGTGATATTCGTGAGCATCGTGGCAGATGCCGCAACCGATTTCGTGAGCCACTCCGGATGCGTAGCTGGGCGTCGTCGCGTAATCGCTGTCCCATTTGTTCAAGAAGCCTTCGCCGATGTGGCAGTCGTCGCAGGTGGAATTGCCCCACTCATCCACGAATGCCGCCATCCCGCCCGCGTTCTCTATCGCCTGACCGTGGCTGGATTCTTCCCAATCCTCGAAGAAAGATTCGTGGCAGCCGGCGCAGGTTTCTCCGGCTAAGTTCGTTTCGGTGTCGGGCTGGTGCGTCGCCGGATTGGGACCCATCGGTCCGTGGCAGGCTTCGCACTGCACATTTTGCAGCGCCGCGACGGGGTTGTCGTCGTATCCGCCGTTGTCCAGAGCTTCGTCCCAGCCGGTGCTGTGGCATTCGTTGCAGGACATCTCGCTGGCTTTGTAGGATGCGTGATGGTTGGTGGTCAGCCAGCCATCCACTTTTCCTTCGTGGCAGTGCGAGCAGGTTAGGCTGTTGTTCCCCAAATAATAGGGGGTGACCGACGGCACGTAGGTGTTCACCCCGACCAGCAGGGTGCCTGTAGTCGTGTCGCCGCCGGCGATGACGTGGACGGTGACGGTGAACAGCCCCATGCTGTCTGTCGCGGTCCAGACCGGGCTGGCGACCGTGGCGCTGCTGAGAGAGCCGACCGGAACGACCCAGTGATAGCTTATGGCGTCGCCGTTGGGGTCGTAAGCCGCTACGAAGAACTGCGTCGTTTGGTTCGTCCCGATGGAATCGGGAATTGCTACCAGTGCGGTGATGACGGGTGCCAGGGGAGGATTGTTGCCGCTTGGCCCTGCAGGTCCCTGGGGTCCTTCAGGACCTTCGCAACCATAGAGGAAAAACAAGCAGGTTGCGAAGAGCATCAGACTCGCTGTCGCGATGCGCATAGAAAAACCTCCTATTGATAGTGTGGTTTTTTAAGTCATAGAAGTCCTCCACAACCTCTTGACTGAATTTACAGCAAAAGAAAGAACGAAGTCAAGGGATAGGTGATATTTTTCTCATACTGGTTTGTGAAATGTTGCGCGAAAAAATTCCATTTGCAGGTGAGATTTTTCAAGCGGATCATATGCCGGTGGACAAACCGCCGTCCACGAAGAGAACTTGACCGGTGATGTAGTCCGCATCGGCGGAGCAGAAGAACAGATGCGCCGCCGCCACGTCGTCGGGAGTGCCGAAGCGTTTCGCCGGAATCTGTTTCAACATCTCGTCGCGGATCGCCTCCTTCACCGCCTGCAGCATCGGCGTGTCAATGGCGCCCGGCGCCACGCAGTTGACATTGATTCCGAAGGGCGCCAGTTCCAGCGCCAGAGTCCGCGTCAAGCCGATGATGCCCGCCTTGGCCGCGGAGTAATTCGCCTGACCGGGATTGCCTAGTGACGCCACGGACGCCGTGGTGACGATCCGCCCCGATTTTTGCTCCATCATCGGGCGCATCGCCGCCTGGCAGCAGAGAAAGGTTCCCTTCAGACTCACATCCACGACCAGATCCCAGCTGGCTTCCGACATGCGCAGCGCCAAGCCGTCGCGGGTGACGCCGGCGTTGGCGATGAGGATATCCAGACGGCCGAAGCGCTCCAGAATCGCCTTGACGGCAGCTTGCACTGATTCGCGCTGGGTGACATCCGCCGGCACGAGCAGCGCGTCGCCGCCGATCTCCTGCGCGGTCTTCTCCAATCCTTCGGCGTTGACGTCGGTCAGCGCCGGCAGCGCTCCTTCCCGAGCGAACCGCTTCGCGGTGGCGGCGCCGATGCCGGATCCCGCTCCGGTGATCCAGGCGATTTTCCCCTGTAAATGTTGGTGCATTTCGATTTCCTGTTTTTCTATAGTATGCGCTTCCAATTGAAAAATGGCAAGGGAAATGTGATCGAAATTTCGAAACCGACTCATCCGGCGAGCGGGAACCCGGACTCGATCCAAAGCGTTAGCCTCGTGAGTCCTCCTGTTGAACCAAAGTAGCGGTAGATAACCGGGCGGGGGAAAGCCTTCCAGCGGAACCTCGCCCGTTTTTTACAACGCCGATCGAACGCAGAGCGTATTTCCAGGTGAAACCTATGGAGCCGAAATGCAATTGACGGAAATCTTTGAACAGGGTGAAACAACCTTTGACGGTAAGCTGCTGAAGGTGCATCGAGATGTCGTTCGGACGCCGAGCGGGCGGGAAGAGATCCGCGAGGTTCTGCGCCATCCGGGCGCGGCGGTGATTGTTCCGCATTTGGGGGGGGGACGTTACGTATTGGTGCGACAATATCGCTACGCCATCGGAGCCGAGACGGTGGAATTCCCAGCCGGCAGACTGGACGGCGAGGAGGATCCGATGGCTTGCGCCCGAAGGGAATTGGAGGAGGAAACCGGCTTCACCGCGCAGCGCTGGAAGCTGATGTTCTGTCTGCACCCGGCGCCGGGCTACACCGACGAGCTGCTCTATATTTATCTGGCTGACGGCTTGAAGGCGGGTGCAAATCACCCTGATGCGGATGAACTGGTAGTGAGCGAACAGGCGACGCTGGAACAGTTGGTGATCTGGTTTCAGGAAGGCAAAATCACCGACGCCAAGACGGCGGCGGCGGTTCTGTTCCTGAAAGCCTTCCCCGAATGGGGTTCGATTTGCTGAGCCTGCACCGCCTTCCTGGGAGCGGGACGGGCGAAGATTTTGCTTGACATTCGCGTCCGAATGATGTAAATTGATATGGATTGCGATTTCTATCGAGAGGTGAATTTTTGGCGGAATCGGATTCAGGCAGACGGCGTTTTTCCGACGAGAAAAAAACGAGGCGGGAAGTTGACTCAACCTGAAAATGGGCGAGCCGCTCCGTGTGTTGCATTGAAAGCGCCTTTTTCGGTTCGGATTTTGCAGCGAGCCGATCAGGGCATTTTATATTTCATACCTTTGCAGAACCTTTATGAGAGAATCCCTTAAGACCCGATCCCACGGCAAACCCGGTTTCGACGAACCGAACGGTGAAACGACGCGCGTCACGATTCCGTTGCAGGAGGGGGAGCTCTTCACGTTCGCCGGGGTGCACGACCGCAACCTGAAGGTGCTGCGCGCCTGCCTGCCCGCCAAGATCTTAGCCGGCAACGAAGCGATCGTGTTAGCCGGTTCTCAGGAAGAAATCGCAGAAGCGCAGAGCGTCATCGAAGAGCTGCTGAAGATCGCCCGCAGCCGCGGCAGCGTGGAAGGGGAAGACGTGGAGACCGTTCTGCGCATTATGTCGCGGGGCGAGCAGCTGGAAGCGCGGGAGATCCCATCCGGCTTCTCCTCCATAGAAACTTCGGAAAAACGCATCTACCTGCGTTCCGCCAATCAGGAGAGGTATTATCAGGCAACCCTCGGCAACGATCTGGTCTTCGCGATCGGACCAGCGGGAACCGGCAAGACGTACCTGGCGGTCGCGATGGCGGTGCAAGCCATGAACCGGCGGGATGTGAAGCGCATCGTGCTGGTGCGCCCCGCGGTGGAAGCGGGGGAAAACCTGGGTTTTCTTCCCGGCGACCTGAAGGAGAAGGTGGATCCCTATTTCCGCCCCTTGTACGACGCTCTGATGGAGATGATCGCGCCGGAGCGGGTCAAACGGATGATCGAGCGCAACATCATCGAGATCGCGCCGCTGGCGTATATGCGCGGCAGGACGCTGTCCGACTCATTCGTCATCTTGGACGAAGCGCAGAACACGACGCAGGAGCAGATGATGATGTTTCTCACCCGGCTGGGATCCAGATCCAAGGCGGTCGTCACGGGCGACCGCACGCAGATTGATCTGCCGCACAAGGAAGAGTCCGGATTGTTGAAGATCTCTAAAATATTGAAGGACATTCCCGGGATCGCCTTTGTGGAGCTTTATGAGTCAGATGCTGTTCGGCATCCTCTGGTGAGGCACATCATCAAGGCGTATCAGGATTACCGCGAGAGCGAAAAGCCGTGAAGCGGGCGGGATTAAATATCTTTAAGCGAATTCCAGCTTGACTGAGATTACAGCGAACTCTCCTTTTTCCATACGGATTTTTCTGACGCGTCCGGGGATCCGCGTGAATCGCAGGCGTCTGTGCGAAGCGGCGCGGCGCGTGATGGCCGGCGAGAATCGCTTTTTCACCATTCGGCTGATTCTCACAGGTGACCGGGAGCTGCGCCGGCTTCATCGAGTCTTTTTCGGCGGGGATGAGACTTCGGACGTCGTCACCTTCCCGGCGGAAGAAGCCGTGGGAATCAGCGAAATCTACGTCAATCTGGAAGAAGCGCGGCGGCAGGCGTTGGAGGACGGGATCCCATTGCAGCATGCGGTGGAGCGGTTGCTGATTCACGGCATCCTGCACCTGACGGGTATGACGGATGACACACGGGCGCAGCGCCGCAGGATGCTGCATCGGGGCGAACGCTATCTCCGGGCGGGAACTCGTGCAACGGAAAAACCGCCGCAATAACAGTTAGAATCATTGTGGAAGAAGGTATCGGCACAGGGCTGTTGTTACTCGGGATGGGGTTGCTGCTGTCGCTTTCGGCGTTCTTTTCGTCGGCTGAAACGGCGTTTTTTTCCCTATCGCAAAGCGCCCTGGCGGAATTGAAAGAAGCTCGAGATCTCCGTTCGCGGCGCGTGGTTCGCTTGATGGAGAACCCCAAAGAGCTTCTGATTACGATTTTGACCGGCAACAGTCTGGTGAATATCGCGGTCGCCGTGATCGCCGCGGTATTCACCCTGCGCATCTGCGCTCGAACCGGTTTTCCCGCCGCGCTCGGACTGACGATTGAAGTCATCATCATATCCGGCGTGATCTTGATTCTTGGGGAGATCACGCCGAAAATCGTGGCGCTGAAGCATGCCAGAAAATGGGCGCTCTGGGCTGCATTGCCTCTGGATGTCACCCGCCGTCTGCTCCTGCCCATAACGTATGTCCTGAATCTGCTTTCCGGAGGGGTTTCGCGGGCGCTCGGGGTGGAGCGCAAGCGCTTGAATCTCTCCGAGGACGAGATCAAGACGCTGATCGAGATCTCGGAAGAGCGCGGGGAGCTGGAGCAGGAAGAGAAAGAGATGATTCAGGGGATCTTCGAATTCTCCGAGACGACCGTGCGGGAGATCATGGTTCCGCGCGTGGACATCATCAGCCTGCCGGTGACGGCGACGCTGCAGGACGTCATCCGGGTCGTCAACACGGAGGGGCATTCGCGCATCCCCCTCTATCAGGAACATCTGGATAACATCGCCGGTATCATCCACGTCAAAGACTTACTGCCGCACCTGGGGGAAGGCGATATGAAATTGGATCTCGCCTCGTTGATGCGCAAAGCCAATTTCGTGCCGGAAGGGAAAAAAATTGACGAGTTGCTGCGGCAGTTTCAGCGGGAAAAATTTCATATGGCGATCGTGGTGGATGAATACGGCGGAACGGCGGGTTTGGTGACTCTGGAAGACGTGCTGGAAGAGATCGTGGGGGAAATTCAGGACGAGTACGACAGCGAAACGCCGCTTTTCCAGCGTCTCGACGAAAATACGTTGATTGCGGATGCCCGTATCGGCGTGTACGAGCTGAACGAGCTGTTGGGGGAACGCTTGATTCCCGAAGAAGAAGACTATGAGACTCTGGGCGGTTTCATATTTTCCCGCACGGGAAATTTGCCCCGCCCGAAAGAGACGATCGAGTACGGGGATTTCCGATTTGTGGTGGAAGAGCTGTCCGGGAAGAGGATCGGCAAGATCCGCATTGAACGGCGGCCGCGCCACGAAGAGGAACCCAGTGAATAGAACAGGTGTTCGAGCCATCGAAACGAACGAAACTACTATGCATGCTCGATTCACGCCTGCAACGAAGACAAGGAATTTCTGGGCGCGGATCGCGGCGTTCTTCATGAGACGCCGCTTGAAGAATGTACCCGATGCCCCTCTGGATTTCATGCGGCTCTTTCACGAGCCGAAGGATTGGCTGCTGGTGATGCCGGCGGAAGCGAATGCCTTCGATGCCATCCTGCCGCTCTGTCTGGAACTCCTGGAAAACGTAAAAGGCATCCGCCTGCATCTGCTCCTGCCGTACGATTTCCGCCACTGGGTGACGGTCAGTTCGCCCAAGCTGAAGGTGCACCCCTTCCACAAGCAGGACTTGATTTTCGGGAGATTTCCCAGACGCTCGCTGTTAGACCGATTGCAGAACCTCAAGGCCGACATCGCCATGGACTTGTGTCCCAATCCCACTCCGCTTTCGCTGTGCGTCTGCGGATCCGTCGGCGCGCGGGTGCGGGGTTCTATGTCGCGAAAATACGGCGACGAGATCTTCAATTTCCTGGTGCAATCCAGAGCCGAGGATATTGGGGACAGATACCGCGTTCTTTTCGCGTATCTAACCTGACCTCGAATGCCGTTAGACCCAACGCTCCTCGAAAGACAGTTCTTTCCCTTTGTTCTCAAAGCGGACCGCTACACCGGCGCGGAACTGAACCTGCCGACCGCGCCTGAAAATCCAATCTTGCGCATCGCTCTCGCCTTTCCCGACCTCTACGAATTAGGTATGTCTTATCTGGGACTGCGCATCTTGATCCATTGCGCCCGCCGGGTGGAGGGGGTTGCGGTGGAACGCGTCTTTATGCCCTGGTTCGACGCCGTTCAGAGGCTCCGGCGGCAGAGGATTCCCCTTTTCACGCTGGAATCGAAGACGCCGCTCAGGGAATTGGATTTGATCGGATTCAGCCTGCAGTACGAGCTGCACGCCACGAACGTTCTGGCGATGCTGGATTTGGGGGGGATCCCCTTGCGAGCCTGCGACCGCGGGGAGAATGATCCCATCGTGCTGGGAGGGGGACCGCTCGCCTATCATCCCGAGCCATTTGCTCCTTTTTTCGACGCCGTCGCAGTGGGGGACGGAGAAGATTTGCTCCCGGAAATCCTGCAAGTTCTACGCGAAGGAAAGCTCGGCCGGAAATCCCGCCGGATGCGCCTGCGGGCTTTCGGCGACCTCGACGGCGTTTATCTTCCGGGCGAATACGAACCTTGCTGCAGTAAAACCGGCGTTTTTCTGGGCTGGAAGAAGAAGGATGCTTCCCTGCCGGATGCGGTTTCTGCGCGGATCACGCGGGCGCTGCTGCCGGAATACTATCCCGAGTCGCCGATCGTCCCCACGCTCGAAGCGACGCATAACCGGCTGGTCGTGGAGATCGCCCGGGGCTGCAGCCGCGGCTGCCGTTTCTGCGGACCGGGGATGTGCAACCGTCCGGTGCGCGAGAAGCCCGTCGCCGAGATTTTGCGGGAAGTGGAGACAGGCTTGAATGCCACCGGCTACGGGGAACTATCGCTGCTCTCGCTGTCCACGGCGGATTACAGCCGGCTGGAGGATCTGCTGGATGCGCTTGCACCGCTGCTGACGGCGAGGCAGACTTCGCTGTCCTTCCCATCTCTGCGCCCGGACCGATTCACCCCGCAGATGGCAGACCGCGCCGCCGCCGGCACGCGCACCGGCTTAACGCTCGCGCCGGAAGCCGCCACGCCCCGCCTGCGGGGGGTCATCAACAAGGCGACCACCGATGAGGATCTGCTGAACGCCGCGCGCTTGGCGTTCGAGCGTCGCTGGAAATCGCTGAAGCTCTATTTTATGATCGGTTTGCCCACGGAGACGGACGAAGACGCCGCGGCGCTGGGGGAGTTGGTGAAGAAGATCGCAGGGCTGGCGAGAGAGTTCGGCGGCCGCAATCTGAACGTATCCTTGTCGCCGTTCTCGCCCAAGCCGCACACGCCTTTCGAAAGGGAGGGGTTGGCGCCGGTTGAGGATCTGGATCGGCGCATCGGCAGGCTGAAGTCCGATCTGGGCAGGAACCGCCTGATCAATCTCGAAGTGCGGGATTATGAGGTCACCCGGCTGGAAACCGCCATCGCGCGGGGGGACCGCCGGCTGGCGGACGGGATCGAAGCCGCCTTTCGGACGGGGGGCATTTTCGACGCCTGGAGCGACGGTTTTTCCGCTTCCCGCTGGCGGGAGGCTCTTGAGAAGAACGGATTGGATTTGGATCGTCTGACGGGCGCGCTTTCCCCGGATGAACCGTTGCCCTGGAAAATCATTCAGGCGGGGATCAGCGAGGATTTTCTCGAACGGGAGCGGGAAGCGGCGGCGCGGAGCGAATTCACTCCGGACTGCCGTGCGGAGGATTCGAATTGCCATTTGTGCGGTCTGCACTTACATCCGGGGATGCCCTGCCCGGAGATTCTGCGTACCCCCGCCTACAGCGCGGATAAGACCGTTCGGGCAAGCGAGGATCATCCGCCGATTCACCGCTACCGGCTGATCTACCGGCGCACGCACCCTGCCCGCTATGTCGCGCATCTGGACGCCGTCGCGGCTCTGGAACGCGCTCTGCGCCGGCTGCGCATCCGTCTGGAATACACCGCCGGCATGAAACCTCACCCCCGGTTGATCGCATCCCCGCCTCTGCCGGTGGGAATGACTTCCCGGGCGGAATACCTGGACTTCGGGATGGAGGGGGAATGGAAGTTTTCGGGGGGGGAGGGAGCGGAACGGTGTGTTTCCGCCGCCGCTTCGCTGATTCTGCCGCCCGGGTTTGAAGCGGTGTCGCTGTTCCCCCGGCCGGCGCATAGCCCCAGCCTCGGTTCGTTGAATGTGTTTTTATACCGCGCCGTCTCTTTCAGAGAGGTGGATGCCGTCGCCGTCGAACGGGAAATCGAAGGGTTCCTGGCGGCGCAGAGCGTGCCGTTGCTGCGAACGGGACCCGATTCGACCCGCGTCTGCGATGCCCGCCCCGCCGTCTGGAAGCTCGAACGGGAAGCCGCCGGCGCGATTTTAATCGGCATGAAATCCGCAGGCGGACCGATGCCTCGCGCGCTGGATCTGCTCGCGCTTCTCGTCAAACAGTCTCCGGAGGAAATCCTTTCGGAATGGGCGCTGGAGCGCGTGGATATGAGCTGGGATCTGGAGGGGGTGCGCAGTCATCCGGCGGAAGGTTCACCCCAGATGTTATCTTGGGTGGGAGAAACGACATGAAAGAACAATGAAGAAAGAAATCATCATCAATTCGACGCCCTCCGAGACCCGGATCGCCATGCTGGAAGACGGGGAACTGGTGGAGCTTTTCGTCGAGCGCCCGAAGAACGAGCGCACGCTGGGCAACATCTACAAAGGGATCGTGCGCAAGGTCGTGCCTGGGATGCAGGCGGCTTTCGTGAACATCGGCGGGGAAAGCGATGCCTTCCTGCACTTTTCCGACGTCGCGGACGTGGGACGCACCGAAGGCTTGGCGCCGACCCCGATCGTGGAAATGGAAGTCAAGGATGCGGACGGCACCCGTCATATGGTGCGTTCCCCTCTGAAGAACGGGCAGGAGATCATCGTTCAGGTGATCAAAGAGCCCATCGGGACGAAGGGACCGCGAGTGACTTCGCAGGTTTCCCTGCCCGGGCGGTTTCTGGTTCTGATCCCCGGACAGAACGACGCGGGCATTTCGCGGCGCATCACGCAGCCGGTAGAGCGGCGCCGGCTGCGTGCGATCGCCCGGGGGCTTCGCCCCAAGGGTTTCGGCTTGATCATCCGCACGGTCTCCGCAGAGCGCAATATCGAAGATTTTCAGGCGGATCTGCAGAACCTGCTGGACCAGTGGAAAGTTCTGGAGCAGAAGATCCACGAAGTGAAGGCGCCTGCGCTGATTTACCGCGACTTGAGCATGGCGTTCAGCGTCGTGCGCGATCTGTGCACGCCCGACATCAGCGCTCTGGTGGTGGATTCGAAATCCCTCTACAAGGAACTCGAACGCTATCTGAAGGAGATCTCCCCGCAGATCCTCGGATCCCTCTCGCTTTACACCGGCAAGACCCCGATCTTCGATCATTACCACATCGAACAGAAGATCGAGAACATCATCTCCCGTAAGGTCTATCTGGAAGGCGGGGGGCACATCATCATTGATCACACCGAAGCGATGGTGGTGGTGGACGTGAACTCCGGGCGCTTTATGGGGCGGAAGGATCACGAGGAGAATTCGCTGAAGATCAACCTGCGCGCGGCGCGGGAGATCGCCCGGCAGCTACGGCTGCGCGATATCGGCGGCTTGATCGTCATTGATTTCATTGATCTGCACGATCCGCGCAACCGCCGCAAGGTGTACGACGAGATGAAGCGCGAACTGCGGCGGGACCGCGCCAAGACCGATCTGGCGGAGCTCAGCCCCTTCGGCATTATGGAGATGACGCGGCAGAGGCTGCGTCCGGCACTGCTGTTCACCTTCAACGAACCCTGCCCCGCCTGCCGCGGCACCGGCATGGTGCCTTCGCTGGAGACCATCATCACCAAGCTGGAGCGCTGGATCAGCCGCTTCCGGCACGCGACGAAGGAGCCGCGCCTGCGCCTGACGGTGCATCCGGAAGTCGCCAAGGCGCTGAGGGCGGACAAGAAGGCGCGTCTGCGGCAGATTATGCTGAAGCATCTGATCTATATCAAACTGGAAGAAGACCCCGAGATGCGCGAGGACGAAATCCGCGGGTATTCCTACCGCCAGAAGCGCGATGTCACGGCGGAATTCAATGTCTGACCCCTTACCGGACGCGCAGCAGCGAGGCGCCGGCATGAAGCTCAGGTGGGCGGTGCCGGGGGACGCGTCGTCCCTGGCGCGCCTATACCGCGAGGTCTGGTCGCGGGAAGTGGAGGCGCTGGGTGCGGAGTTGGCGGCGAAGCGATCCCCCGATGCGGAAACGGTGCGCAGTTGGATCGAAGCCGATCCCTATTTTGTTCTGGAAGGGGAGAGCGGGATCATCGCTTCGCTGGGGTGCGAACTGCGCCACGGGACGCTCCATCTGGTGCATCTGGTCGTGCATCCGGATTTCCGCCGTCTGGGTTGCGCTCGCCGCCTGATGCTGGAAGCGGAGGCGTTCGCGCGGGAAGCGGGCGTCGCGAAGATCTGGTTCGACACCGCCCCGGGACTTGAGGCATCGCGCCGCCTCTACGAAGCGTTCGGATACAAAATCTGCGGACATCTTCGAAAGCATTACTGGGGGACGGACATTCTGCTGTATGAGAAGATGCTGTGAACGTTTCCCAGCCATAAATGGCTGGGCTATTTTCTCACCGTATTCCTTTGAGGACGAAACC
>CAZUTK010000012.1:28907-50431 GCA_964623265.1 uncultured bacterium
GGATTCGGCGAATCCGACCTACAAGAATCCGGTGGGGACGAAAGACGGGATGCGGATCGTCCGGAAGGACGCCACGAAGTGGCTGCTGCGCAGCAGGATAATAGCCCAGAGCTTCAGCTCTGGGGGAGAGCCGGACGCTACATCCGCATTCCTGAAGCATCTACCGCCCATAAAAAACGCTTGAATTCGAGCGAAGAATCTATTATATTTCATAATACCCCGGACGGGGGTAACGAAAGCGGCTCATTCAGCCTGCAATGCTGTTTGTTGTAGAAATTGTTGCGTTTCGTTCTCGAATTTTGTATATTCGTCGAACAGACTTCGTTTCTTTCGCTTCCTGAGAATGAATCAAACTCGAGATGAAATCGTCCGCCTGACCGCGACGGTATCGTGCGCGGGTTGAGCGTCCAAGCTGGGCCTAGCGGAGCTGGGCGAGGTATTGAAGGATTTGCAGCCTTCTGCGGATCCGCGGCTGTTGGTCGGCATCAACACCGCCGACGACGCGGGGGTGTTTCAGATCTCCGAGGATCTGGCGCTGATCCAGACGGTGGATTTTTTCACGCCGATTCTGGATGACCCGTACGTCTTCGGTCAGGTGGCGGCGGCGAACTCCCTCTCGGATGTGTACGCGATGGGGGGCACGCCCATCACCGTGCTGAACGTCGTGGGCTGGCCCAAGGGGACGTTCCCGCTGTGGGTGCTGACCGAGGTGCTGCGCGGCGGACAGGACAAGGTGCTGGAAGCGGGCGCGGTCGTCGCGGGCGGGCACACCTGCATTGACCGGGAGCTGAAATACGGGCTGTCGGTGACCGGCGTCGTGCACCCGAAGAAGATCTACACCAACGCCGCGGCGAAAGCGGACGACCGACTGATCCTGACCAAGCCTTTGGGAATGGGCGTGATTTCGACGGCGATCAAGCTGGGGCGGGGCAGCGATGAGTTAGCCGCCAAGGTGGGCAAGATCATGGCGACGCTGAACAAGACCCCGTCGGAAGTGATGCAGCAATTCCGGGTGCACTCCTGCACGGATGTGACCGGCTTCGGCTTGATGGGACATCTCTGGGAGATGCTGAAGGCGTCGGGTGTATCGGCGCGGCTGTATTATTCGCAGATTCCAATTCTGGAGGAAGCCTTCCCGTTTGCGGGGGGAGAAACCGTCCCCGGAGGCAGCAAAAACAACCGCACCTTCGTGGGACCGCACGTGAAACTGCATCCGGTGATCGGCGAAGAGCAGGCAGTCCTGATCTTCGACGCTCAGACGTCGGGAGGCTTGATCCTCTCGGCGCACCCGGAGGATGCCGAACCGCTGTTGAAGGAACTGCATCGCAGAGGCGTGGCGGACGCGAAGATCATCGGTGAAGTGCTGGGCGGAGAAGCCGGCAAGATAGAAGTTCTGCCGTGATTACTCTGTAGAAGATAAAAGTTTTGGGAGCGGATGGTGACTGGCGTTGCCCACGGGCTTCAAACCCGATGGCGGGCTCTAATAAAGTCCGCGGTGAGTTCGATCCTCACACGTTCCCGCAAAAAAATCATCCTATCCATCGAACCTGGGAGTCGCCTATGAACAACAGCGCGCGATTCATCCGTTCGATCTTCGCCTTCCTCTTGTGGTGCGGCGCGGCCGCCGCGCAGCCCCCCAACTTCGACTATCCCTACATCCTCACCAATTCCGAGGGCTATATCGTCGAAGACAACGAGTACACCATCCCCTGCTTCGGGGATTGGGATGACGACGGCGACGAGGATATGCTCTTGGGCGTGTTGTATTCCGGCAATGTTTACTTCTACGAGAACATCGCTGTCGGATTCCTGCCGGAATTTGCCGATGGCGTCATCGTGATGGCGGACGGGGAGCCCGTCGCCGTGATCTATGCCTGATGCCAAGGCGCGGCTCCACAGATTGTGGACTGGAATGAAGACGGACTGAAGGACTTGCTGGCGGGGGAATTCGGCGGCAAGATCAGCTACTACCGCAACATCGGTTCGCCGGGAAATCCCGTCTTGACGTTCGGCGGATTCCTACAGGTCGCCGGCAATCCCATCAACGTCGGCAACAACTCCTGCCCTTGGGTCAACGACTGGGATGAAGACGGCCGCAAGGATTTATTGACGGGCGCCGCCGACGGCAGGATCCGGCTCTACCTCAATGAGGGAACGAATTCTGAACCCGTCTTCAACCAGATGCAGTTCCTCACGCTGGCGAGCGGGGGGATGCTCACCGTCGGTTCCAGGTCGAATCCGGTGGTGGTGGATTTGAACGGCGACGGGTTGAAGGATCTCGTCAGCGGGCAGGTCGGGGGGACGCCCTATTACTTCGAGAACACGGGAACGAATTCTACGCCGCTGCTGGGGAACCCCGACGTGCTGAAGACCGGATCCGTCGGCATCCATCCCGGCGCCACCAGTCGCTTTGCCCCTATTGATTGGGACGGCGACGGCAGGATGGATCTCGTGGCGGGTTCCTACGAAGCCCGGCTGAAGCTCTATTTGCAGAGAACTGTGACCCCCACCCAACCGGCTCTCGAAGTCGGCTACACGGGTCCCTGGCTGATCCCGCAGAGCGGCGGGCTTCTCCCCTTCACAATTACGGTCGGGAATCCCGGCGGCGAAGCGTTGACGTTCGACGTCTGGAGCGAGGCGCGACTGCCGGACGGCAGGTATTCCAGCCCTCTTTTTATCCGCGGCGCAATCACGCTGGCGCCCTTGGAGACGCGGAGTCGGGATCTGATCCAAAATCTGCCCGCATCCGCTCCGGAAGGCGCCTATTTCTATTACGTCTATGCCGGGCGGCAGGGGCGGCTGCAGATCTACAATTTCGATGAGTTCAATATATACAAAGCCAATTTCGCGGACAGCGATCCGCTGCGGGATTGGAATCTGGGGGGAGGGGGAGAAACGGCGCATACCGCCCTGATCCCAAATACCCGCGAAGAGGGGGTGTTTTCCGCTTATCCCAATCCGTTCAATCCGGCGGGGAGACTGCGATTTGAACTGGATCGGGCGGGCGAGGTTCGGCTTTCAATGTACGACTTGCTGGGCAGGGAGATCGAGGTTCTATTTAGTGGATGGCGGGATGCGGGGATCTACGAGGTTGCGCTGGATGGGTCGGCTTATGCGACCGGCGTGTACATCGCCCGTCTGAAGACGCCCGGCTGCGAAAAGTTGATGAAGCTGATGATCGTAAAATAAACGCCGATTTCGCAATGAAATCGCGATCCGTCTTGAAGTTCAGAACCTGCAGTTAAACCGAGGAGGACCCATGAAGAAGGAATTCTTGGTTTTATGCGCGTGCCTGCTGCTTGCCGTTGCGGTGCAGGCGCAGACGCCCAACTTCGACTACGGCTACTTCGTCACCAATGCCGCGGGGTACATCGTCAACGGCAATGTGTACGACATCCCCACCTTCGGCGATTGGGATCAGGACGCCGACCAGGATCTTATGGTCGGCGTCTTCTTCAATGGAAACATCTACTACTATCAAAACACAGCGGGACCCAACAACACGCCCGTATTCGCGCTCTATACGGTTTTACAGGCGGACGGCGTGAATATCTCCGTCACCTACGGCTGATGCACCACTGCAGCCCCACGGATCGTGGATTGGAATGGAGACGGATTGAATGACCTGCTGGTAGGTGAGAACAACGGGCAGATCCGCTATTTCCAGAACATCGGGACGTCCGGCAACCCGCAGCTGCATTATGTGGGACTGCTGCAGGCAGGCGGAACCACGCTGGACGTGGGCGACTATTCCACCGTCTGGACGAACGACTGGAACGAGGATGGACTGGTGGACGTCTTGGCGGGCGCCAGCGACGGGCTGATCCGCTACTATCGCAACACCGGCACGGCGACCAACCCGCAGCTGGCTTCCGCTCAGTATCTGACCCTGGCGACCGGAGGCCAGATTGATGTCGGATATCGCTCCTGCCCGGTAGTGGTGGATCTGAACGGAGACGGCGTGAAGGACTTGATTTCGGGCGAG
Source organism: uncultured bacterium (assembly GCA_964623265.1). Lineage (GTDB taxonomy): Bacteria > Electryoneota > B3-LCP > B3-LCP > B3-LCP > CAZUTK01. Next base: position 32,893 of record CAZUTK010000012.1, read on the forward strand.
ATCTACGGCAAGGTTCTCTATTATCAGAATAACGGCACCAACGCCAGCCCGCTGCTGGCGGCGGGAGTCTATCTGCGGACAGGGACGATCGATATCGCCATGCCCAGCACCAGCCGGCTCGCCGTGATAGACTGGAATCACGACGGTTCCACGGACTTGGTCGTCGGCAGCTACGATCCCCGGCTGAAGCTCTATCTGCAGACGGCGACGACTCCACCCGCGCCGACCTGCGACCTGGTCAACACCGGTGCGACGACCATCCCGGGATCCGGCGGGACGGTCACCTACAGCTTCACCGCCAACAACACCACTTCCTCCACGCTGACCTTCGACGTCTGGACTAACGTGATGCTGGGCGGCTACGGGCCCTGCTACGGTCCTCTGGTCTCCCGCACCGGCGTCACGCTGAATCCGCAGAGCAGTTTATCCCGCAACCTATCGCAGAATGTGCCGGCGTCCGCACCGATGGGGTATTACTACCTCTACGGATTCGTCGGGAATCTGTCCACGCAACAGTTCTACTCGTTGGATTATATTTACTTCTACAAGTCCGGGGATAACGCCGGTCCCGAGCTGCACGGTTGGGCTTGCAGCGGCTGGGCGGAAGATCCTGCCGCCCTGTTTCTATCGCGGCTGCCGGAATCCGCCGCCTTGAACGCATCCCCCAATCCCTTCAATCCCGCGACGACGCTGAGTTACACCTTGCCGGAACCGGCTCACGTGATGTTGAACGTCTATGATGCCTCGGGCCGTCTGGTGAGCACGCTGGTTAACGGCTGGCGGGAAGCGGGCGTCCACGAGATCACCTTCGATGGGTCACGTTTGGCTTCGGGCATCTACTTCTACACCCTAACCGCGGGGGATGAATCCCTCGCCGGGAAGCTGATTCTGATGAAATAGCCGTCGTGCGGTTCGCCTCGGCAGCGCGGAAATGCTGCTTCACCTTTCAATCCTCCCTCCGCTTGCCCCCATTGCGGGGCGGCGGTGGGGGGATTACCTTCGAGCGATCAGCCCTTCTTCCAGAACTTCCTGCACCCCGCGATACTCCAGATCCAGATCATCGTAGATGGAGTAATCCTGCGGCGGCTGGTTTTCCTCGAACATAATGATCTGTTCGCGGGTGATGGGGAGAAAGGCGAAGCGGTCCAGAGGACCCGTCACAGCCTTCAGCCACGAAACCGGCACCTTCACGTAGAAGACCTTGCGTTTCTCCAGCGCCGTGATTTTATCCAGCAGTTCGCGAAAGGTGATAACTTCCCCGCCCAGTTCGTAGGTCTTGCCGACGGTGCGCTCTTTTTCCAGCGCGTTGACGAAAGCCTGCGCGACGGTCGTCGCCGCCACCGGCGCGACGGGGAAGGAACCGTCGCCCACGAGAGGCAGGACGGTCTTCTTGACCATATTCACCAGCATAGTGATCAATTCGCCGCTGGCTCCGATGATGACCGAGGGGCGGAAGATAGTCCAGTCCAAACCGGATTTGCGCACGAGCTCTTCCGCCGCGGCTTTGCTGCGATGATATCGGGCGGCGGATTGCGGGCTTGCCCCCAGTGCGCTCATATGCAGATAGCGCCGGATGCCGGCGTCGCGGCAGGCGCGCAGGACGTTATCCGCGGCTTCGACGTGGAGCCGTTGGAAGGTGATCCCCTTCGAGGGGAATTCGCGGATGACGCCGACGAGATGGATGGCGGCTTGACAGTCCCGCAGAGACTGCGGCGAGAAGGTTTCGGGGCGGGTGACGTCGCCGGGCAGCTCCTCGACTCCGGCGAACGATCCCGCTCGGCGCACGAGAGCTTTGACGGCGTAGCCGCGGCGTTGCAGTTCCGCCAGGACGTGCCTGCCGACGAAACCCGTGCCGCCGGTGAGGAAGACTTTCATTCGACGCTGCGTGGATGATCCGATTCTACATTTGCGCTAGGCATTTCGCGGAGCGCGGCATCAAGGTGACCGAACAACTCTTTAAGGTAATCACTTTACGAACAAAATGCCATAATTATATTGAATATCTGAAATCGAATGGTTATATTTTTTGTTCGATCCGCATTAAACAAAAATGGATTGAAATTCAAAATTGCTGGAGTGAATATGATCCGCAAACAGGATGCGTTGGATTACCATGCGCTGCCCAAACCGGGCAAGATTGAAGTAACATCCACCAAACCGTGTCTCACGCAGCGGGATCTCTCACTGGCTTATACACCGGGCGTAGCACAACCCTGCCTGGAGATCGAAAAGAATCCGGAGGATGCGTATAAGTACACCGCCAAAGGCAACCTGGTCGCCGTGGTGAGCAACGGCACCGCCGTCTTAGGGTTGGGCGATATCGGCGCTCTGGCGGGCAAGCCGGTGATGGAAGGCAAGGGGGTGCTCTTCAAGCGTTTCGCGAACGTGGACGTCTTCGACATTGAACTGAACACTCATGACCCGGACGAAGTCATCAAAGTCTGCCAGTTGTTGGAGCCGACGTTCGGCGGCATCAACCTGGAGGACATCTCGGCTCCCGCCTGCTTTTACATCGAAGAGACGCTCAAGCAGACGATGAAGATCCCCGTCTTCCACGACGACCAACACGGCACGGCGATCATCTCCGGCGCCGCGCTGCTCAATGCGCTGGAGCTGGTGAAGAAGGACATCAAGAAGGTGCGGGTGGTGTTCAACGGCGCCGGTGCCGCGGGCATCGCCTGCGCGGCGTTCTACATCTCCTTGGGAGTCAGGCCGGAAAATGTGATTATGTGCGACACGAAGGGCGTCATCTATCAGGGGCGGGAAGATATGGATCCGGCTCACCCCAAGTACAACAAGTACAAAGCCCGTTTCGCCGTCAAGACCGACGCCCGCACTCTGGCGGACGCTATGGTGGATGCGGATGCCTTCTGCGGGGTGTCGGTGAAGGATGTGGTGACCAAGGAGATGGTGCGCTCGATGGCGAAGAACCCCATCATATTCGCGATGGCGAATCCGGATCCGGAGATCACCTATCCCGACGCCAAGGAGGCCCGCAAGGATGTGATTATGGCGACGGGGCGTTCCGATTATCCCAATCAGGTGAACAATGTGCTGGGCTTCCCCTTTATCTTCCGCGGAGCTCTGGACGTGCGCGCGACGGCGATCAACGAGGCGATGAAGATCGCCGCGGCTCACGCGCTGGCTCAGCTGGCGAAAGAGGACGTGCCGGACAGCGTCTGCCGCGCTTACGGGGTGGACAAGTTCACCTTCGGGCCGGATTACATCATCCCCAAGCCGTTCGACCCCCGCGTCCTGCTCTGGGAGGCGCCGGCGGTGGCGAAAGCCGCGATGGAAACCGGCGTCGCTCTGCATCCCATCGCGGATTTCGACAAGTACCGCGAATCGCTGGAGCGCCATTTCGGTCCGGCGCAGACGGTGGCTCGCAAGATCATCAACAAAGCCAAGGCTCAACCCAAGCGCATCGTCTTCCCGGAAGGGACGGAGGACAAGATCCTGCGCGCCGCCCAGATCGTGCTCGATGAAGGCATCGGCACGCCGATCCTCTTGGGACCCAAAGACGAGATCAAGAAGAACATCAAGGCGCTTGGGCTGGAATTGAAGGGCGCCGAGATCGTGGATAATTTCAAGGATCCGCGTCTGGAAAAGTATATGGAGGAGTTCATCCGCCTGCGCCAGAGGCACGGCGTGACGCGCAGCAACGCCTGGCGTTACTTAAGCCAGCGGAATTACTTCGGCATTATGATGGTGCATATGGGCGACGCGGACTGCCTGGTGGCGGGCGTCTCGCAGAATTATCCGGAGACGATTCGTCCGGCGCTGCAGATCATCAAGACCAAAGCCGGTAGACGCCTCTGCGCCGGACTCTATATGATGATCTTCCCCAAGGACGTCATCTTCTTCGCCGACACGACGGTCAACGTGGACAACAACCGTCCGGAGGATCTGGCGGAGATCGCCATCAGCACGGCGGAAGTGGCGAAATCCCTGGACATTGAGCCGCGCATCGCCATGCTCTCTTTCTCGAACTTCGGCAGCGTCAATCATCCGGACGCAATCCGGGTGCGCAAAGCCGTGGATATCGTCAAGAAGCTGCGCCCCGATTTGATCGTGGACGGCGAGATGCAGGCGGATACCGCCGTGGTGGAAGCCATCCAGAACGAGAGCTTCCCCTTCTGCGAATTGAAAGGACCCGCCAACGTCCTGATTTTCCCCGATATGCAGTCCGGCAACATCGCCTACAAATTGATGCAGAGGCTGGGCGGCGCCACGGCGATCGGGCCCATCCTGATGGGCATCGCCAAGTCCGTGCACGTGCTGCAGCGCGGTTCTTCCGTGGATGAAATCGTGGATATCGCCGCCATCGCGGTGGTAGACGCGCAGGATAATCAGGCTTGATGCGGTCAGCATCAGTAGCGGAGGCGGGTGGGAGCCCGCCTCCGCTCGCATCGGACTCAGCCCGCCGAACCCTTGTGCAAATTCTTCTTTGGGATTGAATGATCGCACGGCGGCGATGAAAGCGATCGGCAAGCGGTTTCTGCTGGCGGTGGGGTTCGCGGCGCTGGGATTAGGGGCGGTTGGGATCTTCGTTCCGCTGCTACCCACGACGCCCTTTGTTTTATTGGCGGTCTGGCTCTTCGGACGCAGCAGTCCCAGATACCATTCCTGGCTGCGTCAGAACCGATATTTCGGTAAAATTTTAAGGGATTGGGAGAGCGAACGCGGCTTGAGCCGCGGGGATAAATGGCGCATGGTGACACTCTCCGTCATTATGATCGGGATCACCATCTTGCTCTGCCCGAACGCAATCGGCCGCATCATCTTATTGTTGGTATTGCTCATTCCGATCGGCATTGCCCTGTTCACCCGAACGATCCGGTAGTTCCGCACGCAGTCGGATCCGATCCGGAATCAATCCATTCAGCATGAAGCCGATGAGTCATAAAAAGACAGCGCCAAGCAGAATACCGCGGGCGATCGCCTCGCCAAGCTGGATTCTGCCCTGCGGATTCATCAGTCTGGCGCTGCTCTGGTGTCAGGTGGGATACTTGACTCCGGCGACGTCCCGCGCGCTGGGGGGGATCCTCTGGCTGGCGGCGGTGTGCTTTGCGGCGCAGGAACGCCGTCTCCTCTGGGTGGTGGCCAGCGGGATAGTGCTGTTCAACCCCTGGGGCGCAGTTCATCAAGCGTCGGGTTTGTGGCTTTTGGGGTTGCTGCCTTGGGCAGGCGGACGCTGGGGGAGACGCTGGATGGGCGCGGCTTTGCTGGCGGCGGCGGGGTATTGGATCTGGCGGAGTTTCCCGGGGGTCTGGGTCGCCTTGGATGATCGGTCGGCGGAGCTGGCGCGAGGCATTACTGATTCCAATCTCTCCTCGGCGGCGGCCGGGGTGCCGCTTCTGGCGCTGGCGGTCTGCTTTCCCATCGCCGCGATGCTGTCGGAGCGCAAGTTCTTCGCGCCGCTGGTGACGATCGGCGCACTCATCGTGACTCTGGCGGTCTACTGGACGCTGATCCATCCTCTCGATGTGCAGCTGCATCGCCTGCGGGTGCACGGCGTCCACGACGCTTTCAGCTTGCAGTGGGCGCTGCTGTTTCTGCTGGGGATCGTCCTTTGGGTCTGGAACCGATTGGATCCACCCGCATGGGATTATGCGGCGGAGGAGGTCGCGAAAAAGCGCTCGCCGTTGATCGTCTGGGCTGCCGCCGCGCTGCTGGGCGCGGGCGCTCTGTTGATCGGCTGGTCGCCTCGCCCCGGCGCCCCCGCTGCGCGGACGATCGTCTTTTACGACGGGGGATATCTGAACTGGAACAAGCCGGAGTATGGGAATTACGGCGCGCACTCCGCCGGAATGTTTGGGCTGATCCCCGATTTTCTGCACATGCGGGGATTCGATGTAGCATTGCAGGACAGCCTGACGCAGGAGACGCTGGCGAAGGCGGGCGTCGTCGTCATCATCAACTTGATGCAGCCTCTGGGTGCAGAGGAGGAAGCGGCACTCCATCAATTCGTCGCCGACGGCGGGGCGCTGTTGCTGCTGGGGGATCACACCGGACTCGCCAACATCCGCGAACCTTCCAATCGCCTTTTGGCGCCGTACGGCATCGAGCTGAACTTCGACACCGCCAAGCCGCTGCGGACGGGCTGGGCGGGTTCGCTGGTTACGGCGCAAAGCCCCGTTACCGCGGGTCTGAAAGCAGATCGGTTGTGTGCGGGAGGCGGCGACGCTGTGACGCAGATCTGGGTGGGGGCATCGCTGAAAGTCATCCCGCCGGCGCAGCCCGTCATCTTAGGGCGGGACGGATTCGCGGATCTGGGCAACGAGAAGAACGAGCGCGACGGCTATCTGGGCGACTTCATCTATCGGCTGGAAGAGCGGCTTGGGAATCTCGTCCTGCTGGCGCAGGCGCGATCCGGCAAAGGCAAGGTGCTGGTTTTCGGGGATACTTCGTCGCTGCAGAATGGGGCGCTGGTGCGTTCCGGCGATTTCGTCGTCCAGGTTTTCAACGACCTGCTCACACCGCAGAAGCCGCCGTCGCTTTTGCTGAAAGTCGCAGGGTTGGTCTGCCTGCTTGCGGCTCTGCTGATCGCCGCGAAGCAGCGCTTTACCTATTCGTTTCTGCTGCTCGCATCCCTGGCGCTGTTCGTCGCGGTGTCCGTCGTCGAAATCCGCGCGGCGGAGGCGCTGAAAGGGTCTGGGCGGGAGTGGACGGCTGAGGCACCCCCCAGAGCGTTGCTCGACCACACTCATCAGCCCAGGACGCCGCTGAATATGACCTCCAACGACAGCTATTGGGGGTTGCAGAACACGTTGATGCGTTCCGGCTTCATTCCGCTGGCGCTGGAGAGCTGGGATATCCGGAAATTGCGCGATGCGCGGATCCTGGTGGAGACGGCTCCGGCGAAGAGCTTCAGCCGCCGGCAGCGCGACGAATTGCGGCGGTTTATGGAGAGAGGCGGGGTGATCATCTTGAGCTGCGGGATGGAGGAGTTCGACGGATCGCGCGGACTGCTGCGGGAAATGGGGGTCGAACCGGTCTATGTGCCGCTGGGACCCGCACAGATCGCCGACACTCTCCAGTTGCCTGTTCTGGAAACGAGCGGAGATTCCACGGCGAAGATGCCGGTCACCGTGCGTTTCCACGAGCTCTGGGGGATCCGTCTGGCGAATGAGAATGCGCGGGTGATGCTCTCCGGCTACGACCAGCCGCTGGTCGTCTTCCTTCCGCACGGCGAGGGGGGGCTGTTGTACATCCCGGATACGGATTTCCTGGCGAACTTGAATCTGGAAAGCCCTTCCGGCGACTATCACGAAGGCAATATCCTCTTCTTGCGGTTTCTGCTTCGGGAGCTAGCGGGCGGACGTTAGTTCAAGCGGAAGCCGATCTCCAGTTCCAAGTCGTTCCAACTATTTTCCCATCGGAAACCGCACCGCCCCCACACATAGAACCTCTCCAGCGCCTCGTACCGCAGCGTTCCATCCAGCAGATCCGACGTGATCCGTTCGCCCGCGAGGAACGGCGCATCCTCCGACATTCCGATGGCGTGCGGCTGATTAATATCTCCGCCGACATTGCTTGAAGCGGTGTTCGTTCCGTGGATGAGCCGAATCCACGAACCGCTCCATTCCAGCCGATGATGCGGACGGAAGCGCAGTTGAGCGTAGAGCGTCGTGGAATTGGGCGGATGCCGGTAACCGAGGGGGGCGTTCCAGTGCTTGTACACGTTGACCGGATACTGGTGCGAATAAACAAACGGCCGAAGCTGCGCCATTTCCACGACGGCGTCGAAGTTTTTCGCGCCCAGAGGCTGCGCCCAGAAGAATCCCCCCAGCCAGCCTAATTTATTGCCGTAGTAATCCGATCCGAGCTTCTCGAAGGTGATGTCGTCAATCAGGAGCTGCCCGTAGAGCTTGCACTGGAATCGGGGGATCCATTCCGCTTCCAGCGAGAGCAGGGCGTTGTCTTCATCGCCCAGATCGTGCTGCGCCGCGTGGAAGTAGTTGACGGGGATCAGATACGCCAGTTCCACGCCTCGTTCGCCGAAGATCACGCTTTCGGAGAAGGCGAACCGCCAGCGCGGGTGCGGGTCCCATTCGAGGCGGTGCGCCGTTAGGTATTTGCTGCGTTCGATGGTGCGGGTATAGCCGGCGCTGACGTAGAGGGTGTCGTTCCATTCGGGGTAGGTCTGCAAGACGCCGAAGATGTACACCAGACGCAGGCGCGATAGGAGCTTCAAGCCGAACTGCACCTGATGAAAGCCGGGTCCCTGATCCGAGAGCAGGAGCTGTCCCGAACGTCCCGCACCCCAGCGCAGAGGCATTTTCGCGAGATGCAGTTCCCACGCGGAAGCGGCGTTCTGCGACAGCTTCCCGCCGACGGTGAAGTCCAGCGTCGCCGCGTCGTAGTTAGCGACGTCGGAGCTGTCCAAGCCGCCGACGTAGCCGACGTTCTCCTGATAGAGCTGCGAACGGTCGTAATAGGGACCGCGCCCGCGTTCGCTCGTGTCCAAGAAATCGAAGAGAATCCCCAGGTGTTTGCCGGCATAGCCGCGCATCTGCACGCCCACCGCCGTTATAACGATCGTCTTCTCCTCTTCATTCAGCCGGATGATGCGGGCGGATCCGCGGGGGTTTACGGAAGCATCGAAGGCATCGGACTCGTAGGAGTAGAGATCCCAGCCGTTGCGGTACAGCGAACCGGTGAACCACCTTTTCTTCTCCATCCAAATGCTGATTCGCCCCCAGCGCGTGCGTCCGCCGGACTCAAGAGCGGGCGAAATTTCCGATCGATTTCGCTTCCCGTCGCGGAGAAACTCGGCGCGGTAGCGAGAGAGCAGTTCTAAATCCACCCGGGACAGCTTCTGAGGCTGCATCATCGCCCGCAACAGCGCTTCCTCCAGCAGCGAGGCGATCTCGCAGCGCGTCAGGGGTTTGGATCCCTGCAGGGGTGAGTTTAACATCCCCAGGACGTCCATCCGATCCAGGAAATCGTATACCGGATGTTCCGTCGGCTGAAGGGTGGATTGGGCCGGCAAGGGCGGCGCAACTGAGAACAGGATGAGTGCGATCCAGATGGAGATACGACGCTTCATGCGGGCTTCGGAACTTGGACGGAATGCGCTGCGCTGCGCGATTTCACCCAATATACGCCGCGAAGAGGAATAAATCAACAGGTTTTCAGAAGGAATCGGGAGATGAGATCATCCCGAGTCATCCGGCAGATTTCGGAAGGAGGCGGCGTTCCATCCGTCGGTTCAGCGGGATCCGCTGTACCGCTGTTCCCGCGACTTTTCGCCGCGCGGTGATTCGGTGAGCGGCGGAATTTTCCGGGATCTTTCGAACGGCGAGCGTTCGAACTTATTGTGTAGGCGATTCCGCTACCTCAGGGAACGCGTCCGCCTCGGGTGCAAAATATACTTTGCTTGCATAGGGGTGAGAAGCGAAAATTCACCGCTCTTTCAAGACGGGAAAGCAGGATCTCACTTGATTCTAAGGGGGAAAAGTCGTATACTATACCGTTTCACCGGAAATATCATGAATTCTTTTTATCTTCCTTATCTGGGAGAGTCGGCGGCGCTGTTGACCGCGATGATCTGGGCGTTCGCCGTCATTTTATTCAAGAAGAGCGGCGAGACGGTTCATCCCATCGCCTTGAATCTATTCAAGGATCTCTTGGGCGCGGTGCTGATCCTGCTCACCCTCTATTGGATGGGAGGCACGATCGCTCACCCGGCGCCGGCGAACGAATACCTCATCCTGCTGGCCTCCGGGGCTCTGGGGATCGGGATTTCGGACACGCTTTTTTTCCGCAGCCTGAACCTGCTGGGAGCGGGCTTGTCCGCCATCGTGGATTGTCTCTACAGCCCCTTCATCATCGCGCTCTCTATGATCTGGCTGGGCGAACGGATGACGTTTCTGCAGGTCGTGGGCGTCCTGATGATCGTCTCCGCCGTCTTCACAGCCACCTTCGAGCGCAATGACAAGACTCTCACCCGCCGGAATTTGATCCTTGGGATTCTCTTCGGGGTGCTGGCGATGGCGACAATGGCGGTGGGCGTCGTGATGGTGAAGCCGATCCTGAACCGTTCGCCGCTGCTCTGGGTGACGGAGATCCGCCTGCTGGGCGGCTTGCTGATGCTGGGGGTGATTCTGCTCCTGCATTCCGACCGCAGGGCGATCCTGGCGTCTGCGGCGGTGTCGAAGGGATGGAAGTATATGCTCTCGGGTTCGATCCTGGGCGCGTACTTCTCGCTGATCCTCTGGCTGGCGGGGATGAAATACACCGACGCGTCCATCGCGGCGGCTCTGAATCAGACCAGCAACATCTTCGTCTTCCTCTTCGCGGCGCTGATCCTGAAGGAGGTGATCAACCTGCAGCGGGTGATCGGGATCGCTCTGGGGGTGGCGGGCGTGTTCGTGGTGATGTTTGGGTAGGCTGTCCCAGCGCTGAAGCGCTGGGCTATTATCGTGCTACGCAGCAGCCACTTCGTGGCGTCCTTGCGGACGCTCCGCATCCCGTCTTTCGTCCCCGCCGGATTCTTGTAGGTCGGATTCGCCGAATCCGACATTTGCTGGTTTCGTCCTCAAAAGAAGACGGTGAGAGAATAGCCCAGCCTTTCATGGCTGGAAAAGCTCGAACCGCTTCTTCATCTTATCCCGGAAGATCTCGATTTCTCGGCTCGGCGAATCGGTGAAATCCACTCCCAAGCCGTAGTAACGCCGATTCGCCAGAGAAGCCCGCACTTCCGCCGTCGGCGTGAAGATCTCCCCTCCGTCGCTCATCGCGGTGTCCGGAACCGCCTCGCCTGCGCTGAATCCCTGCATCCGGTAGTCGTCCTTGCCGGAGAGGTCGGCGAAGAGGCAGATCTGGTTCGAGTAGAGCGACGAAAGCGTCGCCACGATGGGGGGATTGTATTGCTCGTAGTTGTTCCAGCCGAAGGCGCGCCCCTTCGCGCCGCGAAGGTAGCGGTCGTCGCCCGCCAGATCGAAGAAGAAGACCTGCGACATATTGATAGCGAAGCCCAGACCGTCCCCGTGGACGCGGTATTGGTCGCTTCCGCCGCGGTCGAGGAAGAGGGCGACGGTGTAATCGTGCCCGAATCCCTGCCCCTGCGACTGCTCTTCCCAGATGGAGTACCGGTCATCTCCGCTTTCGTCCACCAGGGCTCCGATGCAGAAGTGGGCTCCGGCGGCTTGGGACCAGCCGGTGGCGGTGTAGCGGTCGTCGCCGCCGCCTTCCCAGAGGAATCCCATGCCGTACCAGTAGCCGCACCCCTGCGACCACTGCGCCGCCTCGTATACGTCGTCGCCCTGCAGGTCTATCAGCGTCCCCATGCCGCCCGCCCAGGAGTGTCCGTCCGTGATGTCGCCGCGCCTGCCGATGCCGCAGCCCTGAGCGTAGGAATAATTGAATTTTCCGTCCTTCGAGTGGTAGTCCGGCCGGAAGACCTTCGCCGCCAGAGGTTCCGCATAGTAGTGATCGTTGCCGGTGCGGTTGACGAGCGCCCCCACACCGCTGACGCCGCCGTAGCCCTGACCGTCCCCCCAGATGCGGTAGCGATCGTCTCCGCGGTTGTCTATCGCCACGCCCACGCCGAAGTAAGCGCTTCCCTGCCCGTCGGTCCAGAGGTCGTATTCGTCGTCGCCGTCCAGATCCGCCAGCACGCCGACGCCCAGCATCGCGGCTCCCTGCGCGAGGCGTTTCGATTCGTAATGATCCTTGCCGGCGAGGTCCAGCAGCACGCCGGCGCCGAAAATGGCGGCACCCTGAGATGGCAGATACTCATCGTCGTTGACGTACTGGTCATCACCCTCGAGGTCTATCGCCAGCGAGATGGGAATTTGCAGGGAAGGCGTCGCACCGATAGATCCCGCGTAGAAGTCGTTTCCGCCGAAGTCCACCAGCAGCAGGAGGTCGGAATACTCGTGCCGGTCGTCGCCGGAACCCGAGAGGACGATCCTGCCGATGGGGATTTCCACGTTCAGGTTCTGCCGCTTCCAGGCGATGTCTTTGCGGGACTTCAGGGCGACCAGCGTGTCCGCCAGCATTTCGGCGGATTCGAGCATTTTATTTCCGGCGTAATAGAGGGAGTTGAAATCCAAGTCGCGGGCGCAGTCTTCCAACTGGGGGAAGTATTCCAGCCCGTCGAACTGCGTCTCCCCCAAGTGCCGGATGCGCCAGCAGTCGGAAGCCTTTTGCCCGTCCACATTGCGCATCGCGGTCTGCCGCCAGTGATAGGCGGAAAGCAGGTGCAGAACCGTGTTCGCCACCGCTTTCTGAATCTCCGGATGGATCGGCGCGATGGCGTCGCGCAGGTCCTTCTCGATTAGGGGAAAGTCCGAGGCGCTGTTCATCGCGTTGAACCGGTAGACTCTGCTGGTCTGTTCGTAGATGGCGCGGATCGCCAGCAGCAACGGCTCTTTCTCGTCCAATTCCGCCCAGAGCGAGGCGCTGTAATCCCGCAGCTGAGCCGTCTGATTGCGGATGCCGCAGTAATAGACAGTCTTCAGCAGTCCCTTGCTGTTGCCGCGGTCTTTGCCTTTCAGGTATTCCGGATGCAGATAGTCCTCCACCGACAGCGCCATCACGCGGATGAAGTCGTAGAGCCGCTGCGGCTGCGCCATCAGATCGTCGAACGCCGGCAGTTTGAAGGGGATGTCCCGCGGATCCGGATAACGCGTCCAGTATCCCTTCGGCTGGAAGCCGAGATCGGCTTGAGTCAGGTTCAGGCGTTCGAGCATTGCCTCGAAGGCGTCGCGTTCGGCGGGTTGTGAAGCGGCTAATTCTGCAGCCAAGGTCAGCAGACCGATTAAGGGAAGCAGAAGGAGATTTCGCATCGGAATTTTCCTCGAGTAAATGGCGATTCGGTTGAATATATTCATTTCGAGTATAAAAAGCAAGAAATAACCGTGAGCTGACTCGAAACCTCAAACTTGCACCGGTTTGGTAAAAAATTCGCAAATTGATGAATTACTTCTTGACTGTGGGAAATGTTAGGAGTATAATACTGCTGCGATGCAATCCCTGCAGTACGTTTGCTTGCGATAGAAATTAAAAGGAGGCAGTATGCTGAAGGTTTATCAGGTTTTGCTGGCTCTGTTCCTGGTCGCGTGGTTCGTCCGCTGTCCGGCGCCGCTGGCGCAGGGGCGGTTTCTGGCGAATGAACTGCTTCCCGCTGTGCCCGTTCCGCCCGATAATCCCCAGTGCGACAGCAAAATTCGACTTGGTGCGCAACTGTATTTCGACCCTCGTCTTTCCGCCGACAATACCATCAGTTGCGCGACCTGTCACGATCCTGCAACCGCTTGGGCGAATCATGGCGCCACCGATACCGGCATCAAAGGGCAGGTGGGCAGCCGAAATTCCGGCACCATTTTAGATGCCGCATATATGCGCTTTCAATTTTGGGATGGACGCGCGAGTTCGCTCGAAGAACAGGCTCTGGGGCCCATTCATAACCCCATCGAGATGGGGGAGACTCTGGAGAATGTCGTCATCAAACTCAATCAAATTCCAGGGTATAAAGAGGCTTTTCAGAAGGTCTTCGGCACGGAGGTGAACACCGACGGCATCGCCAAAGCCATCGCCGCATTTGAGCGAACCGTCCTTTCCGGACCCTCGCCCTATGACCGCTATTTGCTGGGTGACAAAAACGCGTTGAGTCCCGCGGCGAAACGCGGACTGGAAATCTTCAATGGCAAAGGTCATTGCACCCCCTGTCACAGCGGACCGATGTTTTCGGATCAAGGCTTCCACAATCTGGGTGTCGGTTATAAGGACGGCGAGTATGCCGACGTCGGCCGGTATGATCAGACCCGCAATGACCGGGACCTGGGCGCTTTCAAGACACCGGGTTTGCGCAACGTGGCGCTGACGTACCCCTATCTGCACGACGGTTCCGAAAAGTCACTGGAAGATGTCATCGAGCTCTACAACCGCGGAGGCATCCCCAACCCGCATCTCGATCCGCTGATGTTGCCCTTGAATCTGACCGCTCGCGAGAAGTCGGATTTGATCGAATTCCTGAAAAGCCTGACCGGGGAAGCGCCGAAAATCCAAGCGCCGAAATTACCGGAATAAGGAGGAAACATTATGCAAATCAAGCTGATTCGTACCGCAGCCGTAACGGCGGCGATGATCGGGATGCTTGCTGCATTGTCCAACCCCGCTTCCGCGCTGCCGGTGTTCGCCCGAAAATACGGCTTCGACTGCACTATGTGTCATTCTGATTTCCCGCGCCTGAACGATTTCGGGCAGCGTTACCGCGCCAACGGGTATCAATTGCCGGGGCGGGAAAATGAGGAGCGGACTATTTTGGAGAGTCCTACACCCTTGGCGTTGCGCACCAGCGCGGGAATCAACTACAATAAGTTCAAGGAAAGCGCCTGGGCGACGGATGTCAAGCAGTTTCAAATCAATGGATTGGATCTGCTTTCCGGCGGTTTGATCGCGGAGAATATCGGCTATCTCGTCGTCTATCCTCCGCACATTACCGCGAGTCGCGGCGTCGTCGGACAGGACGGCACGATCGAAATGGCGAACGTCATCTTCAGCAACTTCCTGAACACCCGCTGGCTGAATCTGCGGGTGGGGCGCTTTGAACCTGCCTATGTCGCCTTCAGTGTGAAACGAAGTTTGACGTTTTCTCCCTATGAAATTTACGATTTCGCGTTCGCCGGCGGATCTCCGCTGAGTGAAACTCAGGAAGGGGTGGAGCTGACCGGTTTCGGAAAATGCGGTCTCTCTTACGCCGCAGGCGCGGTCAATGGATCGGGAACGAACGGGTACGATACCCAGACGCCGGATTTCTATCTGCGGATCGCCAAAGTGTTCGGTGCAGGCGAGGGTCAAACTGCCGGTCAACGCATCGGCTTGACCGGCTATTTCGGTCAGGCGGTTCCGGACACATCGGTGGCCGCTTCGTCGGCTGATGAGCGCAAGACGTTCATCCGCTTCGGCGTGGATATGAGCTTGAACTATCGCCTGCTCAATCTCGGGCTGCAGTATCTGATGGAGAGGGACAGCCGGGAACTCTGGGGCTTGGAAGACACGCCGGTCATCCACGGTGGCTTTGCGGAATTGTCCGTTCTCCCCACGACTCGGTTCGTGGGATTCGCACGCTACGATCTGGTGGACACGCCGGAAGAAATTGACCTCGATATCACGCGGTTTACTCTGGGCGGCAGGTATTATTTCCAGACGAATTTAGCCTGCCATCTGGAGTTTTCGCACCGCGTGGTGAAACACGGGGGGGACGCCGGCGAGGATGCCGTTGAAGATTATGTGACTACTCGTTTGGATTTCGCTTTCTGATTCGCAGCTTCGGTCGAGCGGGAAATATCCGCCATTCCCTGCGAGGCGCAAGCAACCATTATCTCGCGACGAGTATCTAAAGCTAAGACGGCAATTATTCCTTGACTATTTCCGCGGCGAACGGTATATTATCTTCGCGGCGGTGAAGGTACGCTTTGGAGAGATCGCCGCTCCTCGTGTCCGGTCATCGAGAGTGCCATCTAGAACAGCACAACTCGAGGAATTCCGAAAACGCTCTGAACAAGATACAAACAACGAAAAGGGATCGTGATGAAAGTAAAACGTATGCTATTAATCTTAGCAGTTATGGCGGCATCCGCCGCATCGGTCACCGCTCAGGGGATCAGGGAGCGCAGCCAGATTCCGGATAAGTACAAGTGGAAAACGGAGCACATCTACGCGACGCTGGATGAGTGGCAGAAGGACTTCGATTCGCTGCCGAAGTATTTGGAACAGCTGGTCGCGTTCAAGGGCAGATTCGCGGGCGAAAACGCTGCGGATCCCGCCGCGGCGCTCATCGAATACAATCGAATCTCGGAGGAAGCTTGGAAAAAATTCGAAAAGGTGTACACCTACGTCGCCTATAATTCCGATGTGGACCTGAAGAACTCCGAATGGTCAGGAAGGGAACAGCAGGTGCAGATGCTGGCGGTGGATTTCAACCAGCAGTTGGCCTGGGTGGATCCGGAGATTTTGAAGATTCCGCAAGCGACGATGCATCAGTATATCGCCGCACATCCGGAGCTGGAGAGCTACCGCAAGATCTACGATGACCTGTACGCTCAGCAGGAGCACGTGCTTTCCGAGCCAGAGGAGCGGATTCTGGCGTTATCCGGCAACATCACCGGCACGGCGTCCGAAGTTTACGGCAAGCTGACCGACGTGGATATGCGCTGGGGCTTCATTCTGGATGAGAAGGGCGATTCCGTCGAAGTGAACGACGCTTCCTGGGTCACCTGGAGATCGCATCCGGATCGTCGGGTGCGACGCGACTTCTTCAACACGCTGTTCTCCGGCTATTACAATTACGGGACGACGTTCGCGGCTCTGATGAGCGGCAACGTGATGAAGAACGTCTATTTGCAGCGCGCGCGCAAATACGACAATACTCTGCAGGCGGCTCTGTCCCGCTCGTTCGTCCCAGAGCAGGTGTACATCAATTTGGTGGAGACCACCCGCAAGAACACCGCTCCCCTGCATAAATACAACGAGGTGCGCAAACGGCTGTTGGGCGTGGATACTCTGCGCCATTGGGATTATTACGCCGGCGTGGTGGATCTGCCCGAGGAGCGGTACACCTGGGAAGAGAGCGTCGCTATGGTAACCGACGCCCTGAAGCCGCTGGGGGATCAATATATCCGCGACATCTCGGCGGGCTTGCACCCGGGCAGCGGCTGGGTGGATATTTACACCAGCAAGAATAAGCGCGGCGGCGCCTATTCGGGCGGCTGTTACGGCGTCCATCCCTTTATGCTCTACAACTTCGATTACGACAAGGGTTTGAACTTAGATGACGTCGGCACGGTGGCTCACGAAGTGGGGCACTCCATGCACAGCTACTATTCCGAGCGCACGCAGCCGTTCCCGCTGAAAGACTATGCGATCTTCAACGCCGAGGTCGCTTCGACCACGAACGAAGCCATTATGGCGAGCAAACTGCTGGAACAGGCTCGCAAGGACTACAAGAACGCCAAAGGCGAAGCCAAGGCGAAGGCGAAGCAGAAGCTGATGGCGTTGCTGGAAAACAACATCAGCGGCGCGCGCGACACCTTCTACCGCCAGACGATGTTCGCCACCTGGGAATGGGAAGTCAACAAGATGGGGGAAAACAGCCAGCCCATCACCAAGGAGGCTCTGGATGACCTCTATCTGAATCTGCTGAAGGAATACCAGGGTCCCGTGGTGGAATACACAAAAGAGTCCGCCGCGGAATGGGCGTACATCCCGCACTTCTACCGCGGATATTACGTGTACACCTACGCGACCAGTTACGCCGCCGCCATCGCACTGGCGAACGACATCATCGCGGAATACAAGGGCGATAAAAGCAAGAAGGGAGCCCGCGAGCGCTATTTGAAATACTTGGGTAGCGGCAGCTCCAAGCATCCGGTGGAACTGTTGAAAGACGCCGGCGTAGATATGACCACCCCCGCGCCCATCGAGTCGTTCGTGCGCTGGTTCAGCGCTATGGTGGATGAGCTCGATCAACTTTCCAGAACCAAGTAATCATCCGGCGAGTTCGAAACAGGAGGGCGGGGAGACAACC
>CAZUTK010000013.1:0-47154 GCA_964623265.1 uncultured bacterium
CCGTACATAAAGCGATGGCTAACTCTCTTCGCATGTTACCTCCGTGGGTGTTTTAGATCCATTCAGTAGTTGCATCCCCGAATGTTGAAATATACACTTTTTTTTGGGAAAAGTCAATAGCGACGTACTAAAAAAGCAGTTTTTCCTCTCGGGGGTAATAAAACAGGGCGACAGTCAAAATGCCGCCCTGTTCTTTGTCTCGGTTTCGAATGCTATTTCAGCAATACCATCTTGCCTATAGCGTAGTTTTCGGTGGTTTTGAGACGATAGAGGTACACGCCGGAGGCGAGTCCCGAACCATCGAAGTGAATTTCGTGCTTGCCAGCTGGCTGCACGCCCTGCCGGATTTGAGCGACGACTCTCCCGCCGACGTCATAAACCGTCAGTTCCACCGCACTCGCCGCCGGCAATGTATATTGCAGGGTCGTCGTGGGGTTGAAGGGGTTGGGGTGAGTTTCGCAGAGTAGGAATTCCACCGGCTTCGCGGTCTCTGCATCTTTGACGGGCGTGTAAGGTCCGAAGAAGTCGAAGATCGCCTGCAGCACTTCTTCCCGCGTGTTCGATCCGCTCTGCCCGCTGATGGCTTCGAAGGGGAAAGAGAAGAAAACTAACTTGGATCCGTTTTCTCCCTCATACGTCAGACCTCCGCTATACGGCGCCGTTGAGTATTCAAAAGCGACTTCGGCGGGTGCCAGCACCGTGATGCCGTCGGGATTCGTGCAGCTGCCCGTCCCCTGTCCGCCCGGATTGCAGTCGAGAGTCCTGCCGTCCCCGACCGGATTCCCTGCCACGCCGTTCAGGATTTTGTCGTTGGTGTTGGCGACTTCGTATTGCACATGCAGCACGGTGTTCAGAAAGAGCTGAGCCGTGCTGTTCAGCCCCTGAGCGATGTTCTGTCCGTTCAGGAACAGCCGCCCGCCGCCGTTGAGGAAATACTGGATCACGCTGCGCTCCTGCGCGTCAATCAGGTTGCTGAAGCCGGTGAACCAGATCACGGCGGGGTAGTACAGGATCGAACTCGTCGGCGGAACGCCTTTGACGTTGACATCCCACATCTCAAAGCTCTTGCCCAGGTTATTCAGAACCAGAGCATAATACGTCTCGAAAATGCCGACGCCGTCGTCGTCCACGACCAGAACATCCGGCCACCCGATGTACACGTCAATATCCTGATCCAGCACCACCTGCGCCGGGTTGGCGGTTACGTGCAGATGGATCGTCGTCGCATGGGGCTGCGCCGCGGAATTCACGCTGAAAACGAACGGAGTGACGTTTTCTTGAGTCGTTCCGTTCACGATGTCAGGGAAGTTCACCGTCGGAGTCGTGATGGTCAAATCCGGATCGCTAGTCGAAATGGTCCCGATGACGTCCACCGCCGTCTGATAGGGTTCTTCATTCCCCAGAGTTACGTACATAGAGACCGTTTCCCCGGCTTCCGCTCTGCCGTCGTGGTTTCCGTCGTCTTCGAAACGGTAACCCGCATAGTAGAGTCCGGGGAAGTTCACCGGCGCCCGTTCCAGATGCGCCTGCATAACTTCCTGATTGCTGTTGTTCTGCACGAAACAGGCGATGTCCAAGTTGTCCACCGACCAGGACGGACTCAAGACGAATGTAGCGTTGTATGTTGAAGTGTCGTAGCCCGTCGTCGAGAAATTTTGCCCGGATGCGCTGGGTGCCATCTTCAGCATGGCGTGATAATGATGCGGCTGACCGTTCGGCGAATTCGGCAGGTAGCTATAGCGGTCCAGAAGCACGATGTGCAGGCTGACGTTGCCCGCGATGGCGATGTCGGAGAAAGCTTTGCAGGTGACGTCCAGGTTGGAGCCGTTCACCTGAGCGCTAAGATCCAGCCAGATGTGGGAGGCAACCCCCATCCGGTTGGTGATGATGGTCTGGATCGAGGGCCAGCTCGCCGTAGTTCCGTCGCATTTCATCGTCGGTGTGCCCGTCACGTTGTAGTAAGTGCGCCGAGCGTTATTGTCTACCGTATTGGCGAGGTAAAACGGATCCGTGCCGCTGGGCCAGCTCATGTGATAGGCGATGTCGAAGGCGTTTTCCGGTGTCCCTACATTCTGCAGGGCTGTGTGCAGAGCGGGATCGCTCTGAGCACAGTACGGTCAACCCCAGTTGGTGAAATTTTCGACGAGAACGGTGCGCTGGTAGGCAGACGCCAAATTCGACAACCCTAAGAACAACAGCAGCGCTGCCAGTACAATTGCGATCTGCTTGTTCATGGAGCTTCCTTTTGTATTAAAAATATGCGTTTCGTTATGTTGAGAATTTAACATTGAGCTTCGGTGGAAGTCAAGCAATACTCTTCATTTTTTTTTACGCTGGTTTCGATAAAAAGAGAAGATGCGGAGGTTATCCGCATCTTCCCCTGAATTCTCTGTGTAAATCTTATTTCAGCAGAATCATCTTGCCGGTCTCCGCAGCGTCGCCGGCTTCGATGCGGTACAGGTAAATACCGGACGCCAACTGAGATCCGTCGAAGATCACTTCATGTTGTCCTGCATCCTGATACCCGTCCAACAGTCTCACCAGTTCGTTTCCTTTGACGTCATAGACCGTGATCCGGATGTGATCCGCCGCCGGCGTCGCGTAGCGGATTCGGGTTGCAGGGTTGAACGGATTGGGGTAATTGCCCGAAAGGCTGAATTCCGCGGGCGCGGCAAGGTTCAAGCCGGCTTCGAAAGATTCGCCGGAATTCGACCATTCGCCCTCGTATGCGCCGCCGTCCGTCGTGGATTTGGTGAAGGGGAAGGAGTCGGAGTCGTAAATCGTCGAAGGGTAGGAGCCGACATTGCCGGTGTACGTGTAGTTGCCCGGAGGTGCGCTCGCCGGAACCGACTGCGAACGGTTCCGCGTGATGGACGATCCCGCCGGAAGCGTCAATGTGATCGGTCCCAGAACCGGCCCGTACGGATTCCCGTTCGGCAGAGTGACCATCACCCAGACGCCGCAGGTCTGTGCGGAATTTTCATTATTGGAAATCGTGGCGTTGTAGTTGAACGATCCTCCGCCCGCCGGAATAATGATGGGGGGATTGACCGGCGTCATCGTGATGGTGATATTGGGTGCGCCCCCCGCAGTCTGGATGGAGAAATCGTCGAAAAAAGTTTCATCCGGATTCGGCCCGCCGCCCGAATAACCCCAAACCCGGATGCCGATCACGATCATCCCGGGAGCAATGAAACCGGTCACATTGAATTGCTGCCAGTTGGGCGTCGGCCAGATGAGATCTTCGCTGTAGCTGCCGTCGCTGTATATAAAATCAATGGCGGAAATCGCCGCTTCCGGCTGCTTGCACCAGAGAGTCGCCGAGACAATCTGAGCCGAAGGGGTGGGGGTGAAATCCTGCCGCAGCCAGTGGTTGCCGATGTCGTAGGCGCAGTACGTGCCGGTATGAGGTCCGGTGGTTGAGATGGTCCAGGCGCCGTCGTGCGTCCAGGGCGGGAAGCTGCCGGTTTCGAAACCGGTGTTGCTCAACAGCTCCAGATCCGCAAAGGAAGTTCCGGAGGGAATCGGAGCGGAGTCCGGAGCGGATAGATCCACGATGAGATTGCCGCTCTGGACAATCTGAGCCGAAGCTCCCGCCGCGAAGAATCCCAATAGGAAAACGGTTGCGATGAACGCAGTAAAAAGAGTGAGACGGTTCATCATTTTTCCTCCTTGCGTTTGAAATGACGTTGATGTAGAGGAGTCTTTATGCGAAAAGAGTCTTTTCTTAGATGTTTCAATATAATGTTAATTTTTTCCAAAGTCAATAAAGATTTTCCAAATCGGCATTTTTTCTGCCATCTTCTTATCTCTTGACTTCCGCGAAAAATATAGTTATATTAAAAAACGCTCGAAATGAAACGGTTTGTCCAAGTGGAGGTTATAATGCGCGCTTTGTACTGGATTTCCAACGCGATCGTGATGCTGTTAGCAGCCTTCTGCACCTTCGCAACGGCGGAACAGACTCACTTTTTCGATAGAACTCCTCACCGGATTTTATTGCAGAATGAGAGTTCGTTACGGGAACTGGCGGCTTTGAATCTGGATATCGAACGCGGCTCCGTGGGGAGCGAACCCGCCGTCGTCGGCTACCTCAACGAAGACGAGAGAAACCTGCTCACCGACCTGGGGTATATCGTCGAACCGATCCCCAACCAAGCGCTCTTGATGTTCCAACAGCTGATGGAAGAAACCGCCGGCACCGACGACCCTTTGAGAGAATACCACACCTACGAAGAGATGGTGGCGGAACTGCAGGCGATCGCCGCGGCGCATCCGACCCTCTGCCAGCTTCACAATATCGGTCCCACCGTCCAGAACCGCGCGCTCTGGTTTATGAAAATCTCCGATAACGTATCTCAAGAAGAGGACGAGTTGGAATTCCGCTACACTGCCGCCATCCACGGCGACGAAGTCGTCGGCAAGGAAATGTGTCTGTATTTGATTAATTATCTAGTGGATAACTACGGTTTGGACCCGGTGGTGACCAGCCTGGTGAACGAGACGGAGATCTGGATTATGCCCTCCACGAATCCGGACGGCACCGCCGCCGCCAGCCGTTACAACGCCAACGGCGTGGATCTGAACCGCAATTTCCCCGACCGCGTCTCGGACCCCTACAACACCACGGCGGGCAGACAGCCCGAAACGGCGGATGTGATGAACTGGAATTTCGCCCATTATCCGGTGATGTCCGCGAATTTCCACGGCGGCGCTCTGGTGGCGAACTACCCCTGGGACGGCTGCTGGGACCCGCAGGCGAATCACGCCTATACGACGAACCAGGATTGGGTACTGCCGGCGGCGGAAACCTATTCCTACAATAATCCTCCGATGTGGGCGAACAACATTCCTCCCTTCGTCCACGGCACCGTCAACGGAGCGGACTGGTATCAGATCACCGGCGGCTTGCAGGACTGGAGCTACAACTGGATGGGGGATATGGACATCACTATGGAAATCTCTACGATAAAATGGCCCTCCTCGACTACGCTTCCTGGCTTTTGGAATGATAACCGCCCGGCGATGCTGGCGTATATGCAGTTCGCCCACCGAGGAATCCGAGGGGTGGTGACCGACGCCGTCAACGGCTTGCCGTTGAACGCGCAGGTTAAAATCCAGGGCAGGCACGATTTCACCGTCAATACGGATCCCGATGTCGGCGACTTTCACTATCCGTTGATGCCCGGAAGCTACAATTTTGACGTGACCAGCTTCGGATACTGGCCCGCGCATCTGACCGGCGTGCAAGTCGCGCAGGGCGATCCGACGCGCGTGGACGTGGCTCTCCAACCCGCCGCTTTGATGACATTTGCGGGAATCCTGCACAACGCAACAGGAGGCGGGTTGTCGGCGCGCGCCTCTCTGCTGAACACGCCCTATGATCCTGTGTTGACCAATGCCAACGGCGAATTCGCTTTTTCCAATGTGTACGAAGGGGAATATGTGCTGCGCCTCGAAAGTCTGGCGGACGGCGCTTTGATTCAATTCCCCATCGTGCTGACCGCCGGCATGGAACCGCTGGAATTGTGGGGTCCGATGGTGCTGTTTTACGACGGCTTTGAAGCCGGTCTGACGGCCTGGTCTCCGCAGGGGACTTGGGGCACCTCCGGCAACGCCTATGCGGGATCCCTTTCCGCAGCGGACAGCCCCTCTGGAAATTACGGCAACAATCTGAACATCTCGCTGACGAAAAACAGCCCGCTGGATCTGTCCGGTTACGAATACGCGGCGCTGTCCTATCGCACCCGCTTCAACTGCGAAACCAACTACGACACTCTCTACGCGGAGGTTACCGCTGACGGGCTCATCTGGAATCCGGTCAATTTCCACAACAGCCGCCAGGACTGGTGGTCCCTGGAAGTCCGCGATTTATCAGGCTACGCCGGATCGGCGGCGTTGAATCTGCGCTTCCGGCTGAAGACGGACGGCAGCGTCGTCCGGGACGGCGGCTTTGTGGATGAAGTGCGCCTGAGCGCCGCGAGCAGCTCCCCGATCGGAACGCCTGCGGTGACGATCACATTGTCTCCGTACGGGACTCCCATTCAGATTCCTGCGGGCGGAGGATCTTTCTCCTACAACATCTCGGCTTCCAACGCGGAAACGACGCCCGTGCCGGTCTCCGTCTGGTGCAATGTGACGCTGCCCAACGGGAACCCCTACGGACCCACGTTGGGTCCCGTCTCGATCACTCTTGCCGCCGGGCAGACCCTGAATCGGGATCGCAGCCAAGTCGTCCCCGGAATCGCTCCATCGGGAACCTATATCTACCACGCCTACATCGGACAATACCCCGACGTCGTTTGGGGCGAGGACAGTTTCATCTTCGCCAAGTCGGGTGTGGATGTGGGAGGGATGGCAGACTGGGCGAATAGCGGCGAAGATTTCCTCGAAGGTTTGTCGCAGGCGGTGCCGCCGCCAGAGGACTACGTTCTGGCGCAGAACTTTCCCAACCCCTTTAATTCCGAAACCAGAATCTGCTTCGCGCTGCCGCGGGATGAGCATATCACCATCAAGGTATATAACACCCAAGGGCGCCTCGTTCGGGTGATTCTGGACGAAGATCGCGCTTCAGGATGGCATCAGGTCCAATGGGACGCATCCGATCTGGCGACTGGACTTTACATCTACAGGATGGAAACGAGCGGGGGGACTTTCTCGCAGAAAGCGATCTTTATAAAATAACCGCGATCACATGATCTGCCCACTGCGTTCCGAAGCGGGCAAAATGCGATTCTGCAGCCGGTCAAAGCGCTTTTCATCCTCTGTGCAGGCAAAAATCGGCTGGTTGCAGTAAAGCGGTTTTTGCTTGCATTCGGGGGATTTTCAACGTAAATTAAAAAGAAACAGGGAATATCCGGGAGAAGCGGCACTGGATCGCATTTTGATCTTGCGCAACCAGGGGATCGGGGATTTGATCTTGATCACGCCCGCGATCCGAGCCGTCCGCCGACTGCATCCGCAGGCGCACCTGACGGCGGTCGTGGGGCAATGGTCCCGTGCCGCTCTGGAAGGAAATCCGCATCTCGATGAGATCATCTCGTATCCGGATCCCTGGATCCAGAATAAGAGCATTTCAGGTTATCTGCGTTTGGCATCTATTCTGCGCGCAGAGAAATTTCGCGCCGCCTATATTTTTCACTCGCATACGCTGATTCATCTGCTGGCGTTCCTCGCCCGAATACCCACTCGCTGCGGCTTCTACGATCTGAATCTGAACAAATCCGGGCGTCTCCTGACCGATCGAACGGAATGGCAGCCGAACACGGATCGCTATATCGCGGACAATTATTTGGATATCCCCCGGCTGGCGGGATTCCGCGGGAATGATCTCGATCTGGATTTTTATTTGACGGACGACGAACAGGCGCAGGCGGATCGGATCCTGTCCGATCTGGAAATCCCGCAAGGGCAATTTCTGATCGTCGCTCCCGGCGGAGGCGTCAACCCCCGGCAGAACGTCTTCGAGAAACGCTGGGGCACAGACAAATTTGCCGCTCTTTGCACCCGATTGTATCAGGAAACCGGGATGCCGATCCTGCTGATCGGCAGTGAACAGGAGCGCGATCTCGGGCGGGAAATCATGAGCGCGGCGGGGCGAGCAGTTTTGTTCGATTGGATCGGGAAGACATCTTTTCGTCAAAGCGCCGGACTCATCCGGCGGGCGCGTATCCTGATCAGCAACGATTCTTCCGTAATGCACGTCGCAGTCGCCTTCCGGATACCCAGCTTGACGATCTTCGGACCTTCGAATCCCCGTTCGCTTCTGCCGGTTTCGACGGTCAATCAGTGGATTTCGTCCGGCGTGGACTGCAGTCCCTGCTATTGCAACAGCATCTTTCGGGGTTGCGAACACCTGAAGTGCATGCGGGAGCTGTCGGCGGATGCGGTGGCGGAACGCATTCTTCAGATGCTGCCCGCTTCCGCTCCTGAGGCGAATGAACAAGACAAAACACACGGATGAATGCCGTATGACCTACATCACAAATAGAAAGCCTGTAAGATTCGTAACTTTAATGTTGTCTTGATCGGCGCAAACCGCGCATAGACGCCGATTGCCGTCAAATGCGAAAACGGAGATAGAGATGGATCGCCTCAAAATCCTCATGCTGAATCCACCGTTTTTAAAGCGCTATTCCCGCCCGCAGCGCAATCCGGGCGTGACGCGCTCGGATACGATGTATTACCCGTATTGGATGGCGTATGCCACCGGCGTCCTGGAAAAAGCCGGTTTCAACGTGAGGTTCTACGATGCGCCCGCAGCAGGGTGGGATTATCCCGAAATCGAAAAGAAGGCACTGGAATTTCAGCCCGACCTTCTGGTGCTCGATACCTCGACCCCCAGCATTTACAGCGACATTAAGGTCCTGGAGATGCTGAAGGAGAAGCTGCCCCGAGCTCGAGGCGTGATGGTCGGCACGCACGCCACGGCGATGACCGATGAAACCTTCAGCTTCTCCCCGGCTCTGGATTTCATCGCCCGCGGCGAATACGATTATACGCTGCGGGATTTCGCAACTGCTTTAGAGAATGGTACGGATCCGGCGGCGATCAGCGGTTTGTCCCATCGGCAGAACGGTTCCATCGTGCATAATCCCCAGCGCCCGCTGATAGACAACCTCGATGAGATCCCCTTCGTTTCCGAAGTGTATAAGCGCCATTTGAGCATCTGGGATTACTTCAATCCGGATTGCCTATACCCCAACGTGACCATCCTGACGGGACGCGGCTGCCCCTATCGCTGCACGTTCTGTCTTTGGACCGCCACCCTCTCCGGCTACAAAACCCGCTTCCGCTCGGTGGAAAGCGTGCTGGACGAATTGATGTTCATCCAGCAGTCATTTCCCGATGCCCGGGCGGTCTTTTTCGAAGATGACATCTTCACGATCAACGAAAAGCGCTGCGTGGAATTGTGCGAAGGGATGATCCGTCGCGGCTTCAAACTGAAGTGGAACGCCAACACCCGCGCCGATGTCTCTCTGGAAACGATGAAGGTGATGAAACGCGCCGGTTGCAAGGCGCTCTGCGTCGGTTTTGAAACCGGAAATCAGGAGATCCTAGACGCGTACGGCAAGAGAATCAAGGTGGAAGATTTCTATACCTTTGCACGCAATGCGCATAAAGTAGGCATTCACTTCCATGGTGCGTTCATCGTCGGCGGGCCGGGCGAGACCCGCGTAACTATGGAGAAGACGCTGAAATTGGCCTGCGACATCCGCCCGGATACTGCGCAATTTTACCCCTTGATGGTCTATCCCGGGACGGTGGAATATGAGCGTATGAAAGAAAACGGGCAACTGGTGACCGATAAATATGAGGATTGGCTGACGCCGGATGGCTTGCACAACTGCATCATCCGCACCGCCGATATGTCACCGGAAGAACTGATCCGCTGGTGCGATCACGCCCGGCGGGTCTTCTACCTGCGCCCCAGCTACATCTGGTATAAATTCCGCCAGGGGATGTTCGATAAAGATGAACGCAAACGCACTCAAAAAGCGTTCAAGGTGTTTATGAAACACCTCTATAAACCCTCCATCTAATCAACGTTTTTCCTGCAATAAAAAAGCCCGGTTTAAACGGGCTTTTTCGTTCTCTTCCGCTCCTGCTATTCGCCGACTTTCTTCTCGTTGCGATGCTCCCAATTCTCGTTGAATTTCTGGCGGTTATTGTTTTCGCCTTGCTGGTAGATGTCATTCATAGAGGGAATCGGAGCGGCGTTCCGCACCTTCAGCTCCGGCACCAGGCTGGCGCGGATCACTACTAAAAGCTCCTTATCCTGAACGTCCAGCTGGTTGAAGCCGAAGACATAGCGCAGGCCCAGCGCCCACCAAGGCAGATCTTTCAAGAAAGGAATCCCTTTGCGCACCGTCTTGTGATCGCGGCTGTATAATCCGCCCAAAACTGTGCTCTCGCCGTCCAGCAGAAGCACGTCCGTGTCGGCTTGCGATTTGTTGATGGTCGTGGAGACCGCGTCGGGAATCGCGCTGGATCTTTCGGCATGGATGTTCAGATAGATGAAATTGACGTCGCTCTCCTGGATCACGATCGGCTTCACCTTCAAAATCGTGCCCGTCGAGAAGAAATTGTCAATGACGTTGCCTGCGAAATCCAGCGTCTTGATGGAGAAGTCCTGGCCGACTTGAATTCGCCCTTCTTTTCCTGAGAGCACCACGACCTGCGGCTGCGCGAGAATCCTGCCCATATTCTCGTTCTCGAAGGTCTTCAGCATTCCTGTGATCGAATAATCAATTCCGCCCGAGCTTTTGCTGTAGGATCCCTGAGCCTGAAACATATTTTCGGTGACCACGTTCGCGCCCGACATCGAAACACCGCCGGTGAACTGGCTGCCGGACCGCAGGAACGTCCAGTCAATGCCGGCTTCCGCCAGCTTGCGGCGGTCGCCTTCGAAGAAGACCGCTTCGATCCGGATCTCCCGGCTGTTCAAGCTGATCGTCTGCTTTTCCAGGTTCACTTCCTCTTGATCGCCTGCGATCTCGTAGAACTTCTCGTGTTCGATGTATTTGAGGTTATGGGCGATCAGGATGATTTCCAAAGCCTTTTTCCAAGGGAGGTTTGTGATCTGGATTTCAATGCGCCCCTGACGCTTCATCGGATCAATGATAATCTTCCCCTCTTTTTCAAAGGCGACCTTCGAAAGCACCGCGAAAGCCTGCTCAAAAGTCATATCCGCCGATAGAGTGATGATCTCGTCCGGCGAAATGTACTCTTTCGGCAGCCGGCTCTGAGCCAGGGGCTGCACGATCAATACGAGGATCGCCAGCAAGATCCCACAGCTTAAACATAAGGCTCTCATCTTCATAATGCGCCTGAGGTTAGATTTCATTTACTTGGTCGTAGTCTTGATTTCCAGCGAAACCTGTCGCGGCGGCTGCAGTTGATCCAATTCGAAGACCGCGCGGTTCTCATCCGGCAAAATGTCCAGCAGATAACCAAGATACACGGCATCCCCGAAGCTCAATACCTTCAGCATCCCGTTCTGATCCATCAAATAGATTTCCTCCGGAGTCATCGCCTTCAGAGTGGATTCGAAGATATTGGGCAGATTGAATTCGTTCGCCGGCACGGTGACGACGATCTTCTCCGGCGGCGAGAAGGGATCATACTTCGCCTGCGGAGGCACGATGAACCCGGCGCTCTGCACCTCGTCGAATCCGGCGCGGTCGGCGGATTGCGCAGTCAGGCTCAGTTCGAACCGCACCCAGTGATCCACGCCCAGAGCATTTTCCGGCTGTCGCTCGTTTTCCGTCTCGTAAAGCTGCAGGGAGTTCAGGCGGATGTAACGGGGGAGGTGTTCGAGATACCAGATGAAACGATACAGATCAATGAATTTCGCCTCTCCGACCATCTGATAATTCGCCGATCGGATGCCTGCGGTATCCCCGACGTCACCGGTTATGAAATCAAAATTCAGCGTGGACGGATGCTTGGCGATGATGTCGTTGATATAATCGTAGGTCTCATAGGATACCTCCGTCTTGGGAATCGCCTTGGATCGGTTTTCCCACGATATCTTCAGCGAATCCAATTCCGCTTGAAGAACGCCCAGGTTCGAAGCCAATTCCTCGCTGAGCTTCAATTCCTCCTGCACTTTGTTCTCTTTGGCGAGCAATTCGCGGCGTTGATCTTCCATGCGGAAATGGACTTGATACCATCCCGCCAGAATGGCCAGCAGCCAGAACGCTCCGATCATCAATGTGGTTCGCAATGCGTAAGACATTTTCTCATCCTTCGTGCGATAAGGACTGGAGATAATTTCGGGCGATATCGCTGAATTGGCTGTTCGGATAAGAATCCAAGAGCGTCTCGAACTGAACCTTCGCCTGCTCCTTTCGACCCATCTTCATATAGGTCTGACCCAGCATGATCAGACCGGCTTCCCGTTTCGTGTTTTTCTCATACTGCAAAGACTTCTCGAATCGCTCGGCAGCCTTCGGATATTCGCCGCACGAATAATAACATTCGCCCAGCCAGTAATAGGCGGCGCTGACTTCCGCGGATTCCGGATAGTCCGCGATCAGGGATTCCAGCACCTGCGCGGCGTTCGTGATTTTTTTAGCTCGGATCAGGTCAATTCCCTGTTGATACCGTGCCTTAGAACCAGAGGCGGGCGGTTCCGCCTTGCCGAGCGGCGGCGGAGAGTTCTCCGGTTGCGAAGCGCCGCTCCCCTGGATTTCTTCGCTTTTTTCATTCTCATCTGCCGGAGCTGATTCGGCGTTTTCGACGGCGGCTATACTGCCGGTGGAGGCGTTGGCGCGGTCTTTGCTTGGACTGGGAACGGAGGTGGCGTCTGCGTCCTCGGATTCAGGAGGAGGCAGAGCGGCGGTCATTTCAAATTCGTACGAAATTTCCCCCTCTTCCGACACCACCCTAGTAACCCGCTTGAGGTTTGCATCCTGGAATCTTTGCGCCAAATCCGGAATGCGATCCCGCGATACGGATTTCCCGATCATCGTGAAACCGTTGTAATCGGATTTGATGTTGTCTATCCAGATTCTGCTGACTTCCTGGAAGTCGCGGGATAGTTTCGCCAACAGGCGGCTCCACTTGCCTGGATCTACGATGAGTGAATCGAGGAATTCGAGGTTGGCGCGGTAATCCGTGATCGTCCCCTGCAGCTGGTTGACCAGCGCAAGTTCCGGCTGCAAGGATTCGATCTGCTCCTTTTCGATTTGGATTGTGCGTTCCAGCGTCCTGATTTCTCGAAACCGCGAAAGTCCTTGATAGGAGAGGAGCGCCACGAAAACGAAGATGATCCCCAGCAAGGCGAACCCATGCCAGGCGATCTTGAACAGTTTCTGGCTCTCTTTAATCTGCGTGGGCAGCAGGTTCGCCCGAATGAATTTTTCGTTGTTGGTCTCCAGCGCTTCCCAAGCCAGAGCGACGGGAATGGCGAAATTGGGGAAAGTGGATATCTCTTCGCTCTTCAGATATTGCGTATTTAAAATGCCCGAGGTGACCGCCTGCACATCCGAATCAGGAAACTGCCGCTTGAAAAAGTCATAGGCGTGCGTGATGCCGATTTCACCGCAGAGGATGAGATGGTTGATTTCCGGAATGCCGGCTTCTTCCTGTTCCAGAAGAATCTTGCTGAAGATCGTCTGGCAAACATGCGGCGACTGGTATCCTTCCCGGATAGTCTGGACGAACGAAATCGGGTCGCTGCCGCGTAGAATGATCACTCGCGAAAAGTCGCAGCCGATGTACACAATCGTCGAGATCCAATCCGACGGGAGATCCAGATTGGCGCGTACCAAATTGACCAGCGCGATCTCATTCGAACTAGCCAGACCGAAAATCGGACCGTTCCCCGGCAGAAAATTCTTCACATCCAGAAGTTCTTCAATAATCGGGATGTTCCCTTCCGATACGATCGCGGTTAGACCGCCGTCCGGAGAGATGAAATAATCCAAGATAGCGGAATCCAGCGTGCCGCCCGCCAGAGGGCTGATCTCTTCGCGCAGACGCTTCAGCAGTTTCTTGCCTTTCAGCCCGAAGTCATTTTCAAAGGAAAAAAAGGTCGTCTGGCCTTCGGGGATGTTCACGGCGATTTTCAACTGCTTCAAGGGATATTTGGCGAAAATGTTGATCAGCGCTCCGGAAATATCGCCTTCGCTTTCTTCCCCGTTGCTGCCGTCCAGCGCGTAGGATGTGTCTTCAAACCCGAAGGCATCTCGGCTCTCCGCATCCTGTCCCATCGGCATGGCGGCAGGCTGTCTCTGTCGGAGTTTGCCGATACGGTGGGGGAGTGTGATGGATTCCAATGCGAGGATCAAGATCTCGCCACCTTCCTTGCTCAGATGAGCGAGGCGCAGATCCCGGCCGTCCACCATCACTCCTAATACCTGCTTCTGGGAGGACCTTCCAAGAATGTTCATCTTCCTTCCTGTCGCAAAATCTCAATCCATCAGGGCGAATATTCCAATAGTTCCTGCATGCGCTTCTTGTTGTTGGCGAAGTTGATCGCTTCGTCCATCGAGATCTTCCGGGCGGCGTAGAGGCGCCTCAAGTCCTGCTCGAGCGTGTGCATGCCTTCTTTATTCGATTCGCTGATCATCTGATAAATTTCACCCGTGTTGTTATTCTTGATCGCGGATTTCACAGATGAATTCACCAGCAGGACCTCCTTCGCCAGAATCCGCTTGCCGTCCAGAGAGGGCACCAGCTTCTGGGAGATCACCACCCGCAGGACGTCCGCCAACCGGTTGCGCACCCGCTCCTGTTCATCCGGCGGGCATTCCGCCACGATGCGGTCAATCGTCTCCACGGCCGAACCGGTGTGCAGTGTGGAGAAGACCTTGTGACCCGTGTCGGTGATCTCCAGAGCCGTCATGATCGTCTCCGCATCCCGCATCTCCCCGATCATAATGATGTCCGGATCCTGCCGCAGCGCCTGGATGGCGCCTTCTTTGAAGCTTAACACGTCGCGGCCGACTTCCCGATGCCGGATGAGGCACCGGGCGGAAAGATGCACGCATTCCACCGGGCTGGCGATGATCACGATGTGCGCGTCCACGGAGCGGTTGTTGGCGTCTATAATGCTGTCCAGCGTGGTGGATTTGCCCGATCCTGTGATGCCGGTAACCAGGATCAAACCCTGCTTCTCGTGCTGCAGCGAGAGCGCTCGTGCGATGTTCGGCGCAAATCCTAAATCTTTGAAGGGCCAAATGCGGTTGTTGATGCGGCGCATATTCAGTGCGATGTTGTCCAGATCGAAGTAGGCGTCGCCTCGGAAGCGCACGCTGAAACCCTGATATTCGATAGAGTACGAAAAGTCCAGGTTCCGGTTTTCGAAGAGGAACCGTTGCTGGCGGTGCGTCAGAATGTTCAATATCAAGATGTTCGATTGATCCAGCGAATAGGCGCCCAATTCCAGAGCCGGGCGCTTGTCGTTGTAAATTCTGAGCCAGATCTGGCCCAGCGAGCCCTGTCCGCCGAAGTCAATGTCCGAAGCGTTGACTTCGATCATCCGCGCCAGAAAAGAGTTCAGATGCTGACGCAGGATTTCGCGGTCGTTCTCATCCGTTTCATCCAGCAGGTTGGCGATGTTTTCCTGCCGTTCCACCCCGATGAGATTGCGGCGCAGCTGGCTCTCGATCGAGAGGAAAATCCTCTCTACGACGCTGAGCTGATCGGATTCCAAGATATTGGTTGCTTCGGCTTCCAGTGCTTCTGCCATATGAGTCCGTCCCGCTTAATCAATGGTGCCGCCGATGATCAATGACGCGTTGCCGTTGGGGCTGGTGACTTGAATGGCAATCGCCGCCATGACCGGCGGATCCGTTTCGTTGACGTAGCTGTCGTAATAGACGAAACCGAAATAAGTCCATCCCTGCGATTGAGTATCCGGCAGGGTGATGTCAATATCGCCCAAGACGGATCCGGTCGTCGGTATGACGACGATATGCGTCCCATGCGCCAGAGGATAGCCGTTCTGATCCGATACGCGATAGGTGAAAGTCTGGGAACCGCCGTTGGGCACATTGAAACTGGTCGGGTCCACATTGTAAATCTGAGTCACGCCGGAAAACAACACCAGAGCGTCATCCGTGATAATCTGTCCGCCCTCTCCGATCGTCTGCGCGGTGATCGTACCGAAGGGGAAATTCGCCGGCGGAGAAGGAGGACCCGAATAGAGCCGCACCCAGGCGAAGCCGTCGTCATTGGTGGTGCCGGAACCCTCGATGATGCCCGCGTCGCTCGTGAAGTAAACCGCCGTACCCTGCGGAACCGGATTGGCGTAAATGTCCCCCACCAGAGCACTGATGCTGTCTATCACGCCGTAGTAGTTGAAGCCGGGGAAGTTCAGATATTGCGGCACGACGGCGAAGTGAACCGGATCGGGAAGTCCTGAGTGAATGGATACCGGCACCGGCGAACAGTAGATGGAACTGTCTTCGTCGAGATACGCCAGAACCTGCACCGTCCCCGCCGCTGTGCCGCTGTTCAGGCTGGTGGATACCTGTCCGAAAGCGTCCGTGATCGCCGTAGTGGGGGTGAGGTATTCGCCGCCGCCCGTGCTGCCTAGAATGGCGAAGTTCACCTGCGATTGCTGTTGCGTGGTGATAGGGGAGCCGCCGCCGTCGCGAACCACGAACGTCAACCTCGTGACCTCGTTGGCGCCCGTCCCTTTTACAGCGATGGAATCGTATTGAATCGCTACCAGATTGATCGAAGCGGGGACGCCTGTCTCATAAATGACGATGTTCGGCAGCAAGATGGAAACCTCACCGCCGCGAATCATCGCTTGGACGATGGCGATGCCTGCGTTCAATCCCGCGTAAAACGTCGTCGCCACCCGCCCGAATTGATCCGTGACGATCGTATCCGGATAGATCGAAGCACCCCCCCCCGGGTTGACGACGAACTGGAAATTCACCTGCGTGGCGTGCAAGGAGTCCACCGGTTTTCCCAAAGCGTCGCGTGCCTCGCAGACAATGCGGCTGGAACTGATGCCCCCGATGCCGTTCACGCTGATCGTATCCGGATCCAGGCTGACCAGCACAATGGAAGCGGCGACTCCGGAAATCGTCGTGTCCGTGATTGTGGAATCGAGATAACGCTCCAGCGTGACCACTGGCACGGGCGTCGTCTGGCCGCTCTGAACGATGGCGGGTATATTGACAGTGACGAAACCTTCCTTGTAGATTTCCACCACGACGGCTTCCTGCTGGCCTTTAGGCAGAGCGATGCCGAGATTGTAGGTGCCGTTGGAGTCCGTCGTCGTCGTTTCCAAATGGGTCTGAGTGCGGACGAACGCCATATACACGGGCTTTAGGTCGTCCGCGTATTTGACCACTCCGCTGAGATAGGCCCAGTCCTGCCCGGTGCCGATGTCCGTCGTCTTTTCCTCGCAACCGACCAGCAGGAGGAAAATCAGGAGAAGGGATGCTTTTTTCATAATCATTTGCGGTCTGTGTTGGGTTCAGCGCCTGTGGAGGAGCAGGTGGCGCGGATATGTTTTCAAAGGTCGCAGCGTGAAAGAATCATTTCAGGATAAATCGTCGTCCGGTAGATTTGTTAAATTAAAGGCAGATCCGTTTTCTGCCCAGATACCGACAACAACGGTGCCCTCTCGCCTGCGATGGGTGTCGAAATCTTTCCGATTCCGCCGATCCGATCTGCTGGAGACGGTTTATCCTGAGTCTTTTATCGGCAGACTCCGATGCAAACTTGACCGACTCAAAATGCGATTTGCCGGAGTCCCTGCGGGTCTTTATTCGTACCAGGAGATCACGCTCGTCCTGCTGAAAACCGGGTAATTCGGCGGCGCCTGAGTCAGGAAGCGCTGATCATAGATGTACTTTTTCAGGTAACCCGTTTTGATCACTCCACCGTTCATCGTCCCGACCGGTCCGCGTTGATTCTGGACGATCCCCCCGACGACGGTCAGCGTGCCGCGCGGCGTCCCGGTGTTGTAGTTCTGGACGCTGAAGCTGGTGTTCAACGCCATCAGAGTCGCGTTGATCGTGCAATTGCTTCGATTGGCGGCATTGTCTGCCACGTAAATGTTTTGCTTCGAGATCAGACCCAGCAGATCATCGGCGGTGTAGTCGGTGAGCGGATTTTGCTTATAGACGATATCATCCTCAATCCAGATGTTCCCTTCGGATAGAACCGTCACCTGTCCGTCCAGCGTGCCCTTTACATGAATCTCCGCACCATTGCCGGTGGCGATGACGCCGTTCATGGATGCGATATCCACATTGCCGCTGGAATCCACGACGGTGTTGGTGATCGTCACCCATTTTCCGTTGATCTTCACGGTCTGCGTTTCCGTGTGGAATACCTCCCAGTTGAACGTTCCATTGTTGAGAAATTCGAGGTTCACATTCCCTTGAAAATACGTCCCTCCGTTCTGCGCCTGCCCTTCGATGATGGAGAGATCGGTGGGCAGTTGGATGGAAGGACAGCCGAAATTCGTCCCGCCTTTGAATTGCGGATGCCCGGATCCGTACCAGCTGGAGGCGACTGATGAGACCAGTCCGTAGAACACCGGATCGCCGGAGATGTGGAACTGTCCGTTAGTGTGAATGGGACCTTTCAAAGTATCCCCGGTGATGAAGTAGATCAGCGGTTCCACATTGGTGAAATAGGCGAATTCGGAAAACGCCGATTTCGCCATCAGAACAATCGCCGTGGTCGTCTTTCCGGCGTAGGTCCCCATCGCGGTAATGCGGAGCTGGTTCAGCGTCAGGTTGGTGTCCGTGGATGCATCAATGATATTGCAGGTCACCGTGCCGCCGTTCAGGGAGAGATTGTTAAAGCCGCTTCGCCAGTTGAAATTCTGCGATATCGCTTGCAGACACAAATTCACGCCGCTGGTGGTGATATTGCGCGCGGCTTGTTCCACGTACCGTTCCGTGCTGATGTTCTGCGCTTGACGGCTCAAGCGGCCGTGATTGAGCTTCAACCCGCCGGCGATGATCGCGAAGCCCACCACGAGGATGATTGTGAAGCGTCCCATGCTGAAAACCTCCTCAAGACGGTTAGAGTGATTTCTTTTCCAACCGGCTGCTGCCGCCAAGAATCGAATGAAGAATCAAAGATTTTTCGGGCGGATCGTGCCGTTCCAAGCGGCTCGCGCGTAAACCGTATCCACCGGAAAAGCATTCTCTACTAATAGGTAATAATCAATTCGCTTGACTAACGTCAGGTTGTTGGTGGCTGCACCGCCGATATCGTAAAAGCGCAGCCGAAAATTGACGACGCCCAGCGAAGAACTGATCGTCTGACCGTTCACCGAACGGTGGAACATGCGGTCACGTGGATTGATCGTGCCGTAAACTTCCCCCAAAGGACCCAGCCAGTAGCGGACTTGATCAACCGTGCCGTTGTTGTCCACATCGCCCCAAAAGGTGATGGAGCTCGTATCCGCCTGGGTGATCGCCAGGGAAGGGTTGTTGACGTGATACCCGATCTTGCGGAAATCGAATTCGATCTCCGATACCAGCTCCGCCAGATTTTCCTGCACGATCAATTGCAATTGGTTCTCGGTGGTCTGCTCGGAGTAGTGGGCGTTGACATTGAGGATCATCATCATCAGCATCCCGCCGATGACGAAAGATCCCACCAGATCCAGCATCGTGCTCATGGCGTCATCCCTTCAGTTTGCGCTCCAACTGGTATATGCGGTTGCATGCCTTTCGATACTTGGTATAAATGGAATTCAACGCGTTGAAAACGAACAGCTTGAAAATTCTCTCTTCCTTCTGATTGAAGAAGTTGAGGATCGCATCCTTCTCGATCACTAAAATCTGTCCCGGCGTCTCCGCGATCAGGCTCTGGCTGCGCAATCCGTGCCGGAAAAGGTTCATCTCACCGTGACACTCCCCCCGCCCCAGCTTGCAGATCTGCGCCCCATCCTGCCAAACGGAAAATTCACCGTCGAAGACAATATACAGCCGCTGGTCGGAAATCCCCTCATCCAGCACGGTTTCGTGAGTGCTGTAGGTGAAGACCTCGCCCAATTCTATGAATTCCCTGCCGGTGTCAATCGTGAAGTTCTGCAGCAGTGGAATGACCTTCGGAGGAGCGGCCATAGCGATGTAGTTTTCCTGTATCTCCATCTTCAATTTCCGGTTCTCCTGCTTCAGACGATGCTGGCGCAGCGCCTTGTGGATCGTGATCTTCAGTTCATCCACGCTGAGCGGCTTGGCAAGGGAATCGAACGCCCCCAATTTCATCGCGTCCACCGCAACATCCACATCCCCGAAGCCGGAAAACATGATGACCGTCTGATCCTCATCGAGTTTCTTGAGGTTCTCAAGCAGCTCCAGTCCGTCCATGCCCGGCATTCGGATGTCTGAAAGAACCAGATCGAAGCTCTGTTGACGTGCCAGATCGAACGCTTCTTCGCCGTTCGTCGAAGTGGTGATCTCGTACTCTTCCTGCGTCAGAGCCGAAGTGCAGAGCTCGAGGATCTCCGGATCATCGTCAACAATTAGGATCTTTTCCGACATGGCTTTTCCTGCAGAAAAGTTCTGTGAATATCATCAGTAAAGGGTGTAAAGTTGTTCCAAAGATATCGTCGTCGGACTGTTGTTCGACGGATTCACGAGATACGGGCTGGCAACGGTGACTCGCAGACACTTGATATGAGTTTGACTCGTCTCAGTTTCACCAGGGCTGTTCGACTTTCGATAAGTCACCGTACCGGTGATCGTGAAGGGGACGGAAGGCAGCGTCAGGCTGTCCACGATGACTACGTTGTGATAATCGTCCACATCGTCGAAATTCGGGTAATTCTCGCCCGTTTCCTTGCCCAGGGATGCGATGGGAGTGAGCTGCGATGCGGATTGAACATACATCGTCAGACAAACTTCATCAAAGGCTTTCGTCCCCGCTTCCGCCAGGATCTTCTGCGCCAGCGACATCGCCGCCACCTCCGCGCTCGTGGTGACCAGAGTCCGGTCGTTGTGCAGCAGCGATTGGTTCATAGACGGCAGCGTCAGGCTGAACAACAGCAGGGCTCCCAGCACCAATATCATCTGTCCTGTGTTGACCATATCATCCCCTCAAAGTTCGCATCCGTCAATCTTCCGCCGTGGCGAAAGCGATCTCCTCGCAGGTCGTCAACTTCTCTTTGATTCGTTCCCGCCCGGAAGCCCTCAGTGTCAGCATGCCGTTCTTGATCGCTTCGTTGCGGATCGCGTCTTCATCCACGTCGCCGCCGGATTCGAGAATGATCCTGCGGATTTCCTTCGTGAAGAGCAGCGCTTCGTGAATGGCGCCGCGCCCCTTGTACCCGTTGTTGCAGTGCTCGCAGCCGACTGCCTTGTAAAAGACTGTATTCTTGATCTCTTCTTTGGTGAACCCGAGGCTTAACGGCACCTCCGGATCCAGATCTTTATCAACTTCCTTGCATTTCTCGCAAAGAGTCCGAATCAAACGCTGAGCCACCACGATGTTGATCGCGTAGGCGATCAGGAACGGTTCGACGCCCATCTTAAAGAGACGGGAGACTGCCGAAGGAGCGTCGTTGGTGTGCAGCGTGCTGAACGTCAGGTGGCCGGTGTTCGCTAATTTGATGGCGATTTCCGCAGTAACCTTATCGCGCATCTCACCCACCATGACGATGTCCGGATCGTGGCGGAGAATAGCGCGGATTGCCCCCTCAAAATCCAAATGCGGACCGATCTTGATCTGGCGCGCGCCGCGGATCATATATTCCACCGGATCTTCCACCGTGAGGACATTCACCTCCGGAGTCAACACCTGATGCAGAGCCGCCATCAAGGTGGTGGATTTCCCTGATCCGGTCGGTCCGGTCAAGATCACCATTCCCTGAGGTTTATGCACTGCCTTCTCGAAATCCCGTTTCGCTTGCTTCTGAAATCCGAGCTTGCTCAGATCCGTGATGACCTTGCGGTCATCCAGCACGCGGATGACGATGGATTCCAGCTTGCGCCGATATTCCGCCGCTACGATGGGCAGAATGGAAACGCGGAAGCGGATCAGGTGACCGTCTATATTGCGCTGAATGAAACCGTCTTGTGCGGCTTCCCGCTCGAAACGGTCCACGTTGCGCGAACGATCCTTCACCACGGCGGCGATGGCTTCCGGTTTGATGTACTCCTGCGTGTGCCAGAGCTGCAGCTTGCCGTCTATCCGAAAATGAAAATCCGTCCGGTTCCCCTCCCCGGGCACGATGTGGATATCGGACGCCCCCCTGCGCACCGATTCAACCAGACAGCCTTCAATCAGGTTCGTCAGAAGGGATTGATTGATTTCCTGGTCTAACTTCTCTTCATCAATCTTTTCCTCTTCCTCGTTCTCCTCAAAATTCTCGATCTGACTCGAAACGTCCTCGATGATTTGAAGAAACTCATTGGTGGTGGGGTAGATCGCTTCGATCCATTTTTTCAGATATTCGCGTCGAGCGTAAGAGAAGTCTAAGTGGCGGAAGCGAAACTTCTTGGCGAGATTGCGCAGTTCCCGATCGGTGGGATCGTCCATCAAGACCAGCAGTGTGTCCGCCCGCCGTTCATCCACCTTATAAGGAATGATGTTGTTCCGGATCAATTCGTCGCGGTCCGCCTTCTCCAGCGTCTCATAGAGGCTCTTGATGAACGCGATCTTCTGTTCCGTGAGAGTCTCATGCTCGAGATCCACTTCGGTGAAGGCGTAGATTTTCGCCAGCTCCCGATAGATCTCATGCCGGTCGCAGCCTAAATCCTCGACCAGAATCTCGCCCAGCTTCCTGCGCTTCGATCCGGTCTCGGAGCTCTGCAGGATCAGAGCCTTTTCCAGAATCTCCGCGTCAATAACGCCGTGTTCCACCAGCAGATCGCCGCTGCGGGTGATCTTCTTGGTCTCTTCTCGAATCGGCATAAGAATATCACATACCGGGATGTTTGGGTCGAATCACCGCCGTTTCCGAACTGACAATAGTGATGGCGGTCATCACGATCATGATGATCATCGCGATGGCGACCTGGATCATATCAATGATATTGCGAAGCTTGTGCGTCGTCTCCTTCTCGTAGTAATTGGCGACCTGCAGAGCGGTCTCCCGAACCGTGCCTGTCTCCGCTCCGGAATGCAAGCGCGAAAGTGCGTTTTTAGTGAAGACTCCGGTCTTCTCCAGAGCTTCCACCAGCCCCTGTCCGTCCTTCAGCATCATCGGGATGGCGACTTCCTTGATCTGCTTCTCCATATAAGGGCTCCTGCAGGCTTCCGCCGCCGTCCGGATCGCTTCTACGTTCTCTCCGGACCCGGAATACAGCGAGTAAAACACCCGGCAGAAGATCTCTATGGATGTCTTGTGCATCAGCGTGCCGACCACCGGCACCTTAATCAGGTATTTCGACGCCAGATACTTCCCGCGTTGCGATAGGAAAAAACGCGCGGCGAGAAAAGTTACAGCGGCTATGCCGCCTAAAATGAACAAGGCGTTATCCTGAATCATCTGGGAGATCTTCAGCGTCGTCGCCGTCATCGGCGGCAGTTCGATGTCGAATTTCAGGAACATCTTCGCCGTCTGCGGGAAAATGTAGGCGACATAGAACAACACTGCACCGGCAAGAGCCAGGATTACGATCGAAGGCATAATCAACGCGCTCTTCAGGTTCTTCTTGAACTCTTCATTGCGCTCGAGGAACTTGGCGGTGGATTCGTAGATCTCCACCATATTGCCCGACTTCGACGCCACTCCCAACAGGTGAGCCGGAAATTTGCCCAGCGCATCGCTCTGCTTGCCGAATACCTCCGCGCCGTCCTTCCCGTCCTTCAGGTCTTGGTTGATTTCACGCAGAGCCTGCTTCAGGGCTTTATTATCCATATCGTTGGACAGAAGGTTCAGAATCTCGTCGTACGGCAGTTTTTCGCGCAGCAGATCTGCGGAAAGCCGGATGAACATCACGACGTCCTTCGACGGCGGTTTCATCCTGAAGTCGAACAGCTTTTTCTGGATGGACAATACGTTGAAACCCATCTTCTCCAGCGCCCGCCGGACTTCGTCGGAACTGAAAGCTTTTTGATATCCTGTGATGGCGGCTTCCTTGCCCTTGCGCACCTTGTAAACGAAGGTGCTCTTGCGTTCCAGCGACTGAAGCTTGAAGCGACGCTGCTGAGCGAATTCTTCCGCTCGTTTTCGGGCTTCTTTTCTCGTCCTGGCGGTGATGATGCCCTGCATAATGCGCCCGGAGAGCGCGATGCCTTGGTATCGAAATTCAGCCATCGATCTTCCGTCCGGTTTTTCGCCTTGATGCGCGAAAAGACAGGCGCATAATCAGCCTGCCTCTTCGCAGTGATAGATATCTCAGAGTCTGGATCCAAGTTTGCATAGTTGCCTGCAATATTCGTATAAAAAAGTGTGATTCCATTCCGTAAAAAACGAGAGGGAGGCGGGCGGTTTCGCCCGCCTCTCCATACAGAAATTCTACCGGCTGATCACCGTGAGTGCTACGCTATCAGCCCATACCTGAATCCTGGCGGTGCAGTTTGTTCCGTCGCCGTCGCCGTCTTCCACGCCCACGCCCTGGAGCGTGACGCTGGTCGCGTTGCCCGCTGTGCTGATGGAGTAGGTCCCGTTGTCATTGGTCGGCTGCGTCGTCAGATACGCCAGACCTGCCGCATTGTTCGTCAACAGCGCGAAGGAACCGCCCCCGCCGCCCATCGCGGTCGGACGACGATAATGCTGTTGCGCACGGGAAGCCAGGTTGACCAGGTCGGCGGTGATCGCATCCAGATTGGAACTGGCCGCCTGATCATTGAACATATTGATCCCGACCACCACCGCGATCCCCACGATGATCACGGATAAGACGATGAGTAGAAGTTGTTGCTGTCCCATTTGACTCTCCTTGATTGAATCTCACATTACCGCATGTTCGTTTCCTTTGGTCGGTCTTTATTACAATCCCCGTGCCACTTTTGTAACACATTGTATATTATATCGTTAATAACCAAAAATCGCATCTATCCCCGCTGAAAAACGGTTCCCGCGCTGAAAACCGGATCCGAGACCACGATTCTATGACAATCCGCTGCAAATAGATTTTTCTAATTCATTGATTATTATGAATATAACACGATTGTCACATT
Source organism: uncultured bacterium (assembly GCA_964623265.1). Lineage (GTDB taxonomy): Bacteria > Electryoneota > B3-LCP > B3-LCP > B3-LCP > CAZUTK01. The sequence continues at coordinate 24,568 of CAZUTK010000013.1, forward strand.
TTCATGACGGTGTCGCCTTTCGGCGACTTGCGAAATCCTGCTTTGCGGATCAGACAGGCTCCGGTTCCGGCTCCGGAACGGCTTTCGATGGATGGAACGTTGCGGTGATGCCCAGCTGCTTCATCTTGCGGTGATAGTTCTGGCGGGGCAGACCGGCGTCGTGAGCGGCTTTGGTGACGCTGCCGCCATGGCGCCGCAAATTCTCCAGAAGATAGTGTTTTTCAAAAAGGAGCCGGGCTTCCCGCATGGGAAGGTGAAACACGATGTTGTAGAAATCTTCCTCGATCGTGGACTCGCCGTCGCGGAAGGCGTCCGCGGTAATCTTTTGCCCTTCCGCCAGCGCCACGGCGCGCTGGATGGCATTCTCCAGCTGTCGCACGTTGCCCAACCAAGCGCGCCCTTTCAGATACTCCAGCGCTTCCCGTGTGATCTCCAGCTGCGGGAGGTGAAATTCTTCGCAGTATTTATTCAGGAAATGACGCGCCAGCAGCGGGATGTCGTCCTCTCTCTCCCGCAGCGGAGGTAGATGGATCGTGACGACATTCAATCGGTAGTAGAGATCCTGGCGGAAATTCCCCTTTTCGACTTCATCTTTTAAATTCTTGTTCGTCGCCGCGATCAGCCGGAAATCCACCGGAAGTTCTTCCGATCCTCCCAGGCGTTGAAACGTCCGTTCCTGAATAGTCCGCAGCAGTTTCACCTGCAGCGGCAGCGGCATCTCGCCGATTTCGTCCAGGAAAAGCGTGCCTCCGTCCGCTTCTTCAAAGAAACCGCGCGTGCGCTGATAGGCGCCGGTGAAGGATCCCTTCTCATGCCCGAACAGCAGCGATTCGAGGAGACTCGCCGGCAAACCGCCGCAATTGACGCAGACAAATTGCGCGTAACTGCGCTTGCTGTTCTGGTGCAGAGTCTTCGCCACCAGTTCCTTGCCGGTGCCGGTCTCCCCGATGATCAACACCGTCGTCGAAAGCGGCGCCACTTTCCGGATGATCTCCACGACTTCCTGCATCTTCGGGCTGACGCTGATCAAGCCGTCCAGTTTGTAACGCTCATCCAACTGCCTGCGGAGATAGCGGTTTTCGCGCTTCACCCGCACGGAATCCAGCAGGCGTTGGACCGAAAGCTTCACCTCCTCGATGTCTTTGAACGGCTTCTCGAGGTAATCATCCGCGCCCCGTTTCATCGCTTCCACCGCAATGGCGATATTCCCGTATCCGCTCATCATCATAAACGCAGTATCCGGCGCGGTTTTCTTGAGACGCGGCAGCAAGTCCAAACCGGAGATTTCGGGCATCTTTATGTCGAGCAGAATCAAATCGAATTGCCCGTTCCGGACCCTTTGCAGAGCCTCTTGAGGGCGTGTGCACCACTCGATTTGATGATGCGGATCCGCCAGCGTCTCCGCCAGCAGAGAACAGATATCCGCTTCGTCATCCACTATGAGAATGCGGGCTTTGCGCATAATTTCCAGAAACGAGGTTTTCATTTCTTTAATCGGCATCGGCGCGGTTTTCTTTAGATCTTGTGCCTTGAAATCGAGCCGAATGAATGACGAAATTTCACTGAATTGAGCGCAAAAGCCGTTGCTTTGAAGTGGTAATTCTTGTATATTTTGATGGGCGATGGGTCAAACCGATAAGGCGCCGGAATTGTGCTGATTGATCAGGCGAAAATATCTGTTCGTGCGGGAAACGGAGGCTCCGGAATCATCAGTTTCCGCCGCGAAAAATTCGTTCCAAAAGGCGGTCCCGACGGCGGGGACGGTGGAAAGGGCGGAGATGTCTTCCTGCGCGTGGATGCCGAGATGAACACCCTGCAGCATTTTCGCCGGAAGCGGGTGTTCAGAGCCGAATCAGGAAAACCCGGCAGCGGCGCCGATAAGACCGGAAAAAGCGGCGCAGACCTGTTTATTCCGGTGCCGCCCGGCACCGTGGTGAAGGATGCGGCGACAGGGGAAATTCTGGCGGATTTAACCGAAAGGAATCAAACCTTTTTAGTCGCAAGAGGCGGTTGGGGAGGGCGCGGCAACGCCCGCTTCGCCACTCCGACGAATCGAGCTCCCCGCCGATATGAACCCGGGGAAGAAGGGGAATCGCGGGAACTCGAGCTCGTCCTGAAACTGATCGCCGACGTCGGCTTGGTGGGTTTGCCTAATGCCGGAAAATCCACCCTCCTTTCTCGGATTTCGAATGCACGTCCGAAAATCGGCGACTTCCCTTTCACCACGCTGCAGCCGCATCTGGGCATCGTGAAGGTGGACGAAAAACATCAGTTCGTCGCTGCGGATTTGCCCGGCTTGATCGAAGGCGCTCATGCAGGGAAAGGTTTGGGCATCCGCTTCTTAAGACACATCGAACGCACGCGGGTGCTCGTGATCCTCATAGACTGCAACGATCCGAACCCACGAACATCTCTTCAGATGATCGAAAACGAATTGCGTGAGTATGACCCCGCATTGCTCCTGCGCCCGCGTTTGACCGTGCTTACCAAAGTGGATCTCCTCCCGGATACAGCCGAATCAACGATGGAATTCGATCATCGTATATCTTCCGTAACCGGGGCAGGAGTCGAGGAGTTGATCTTTCACCTCTGGTCGTTGCTGAAGGAACAGGGAAAATGATTCAGGAACAACCGAACCTGTTCCCGATGAAGCACCATCCAGGCTCCGCATTGAAAGCGGATCCCATCGGCGCTCTCGCACTGTACACGGTCAAGGGGGTGGGTTCGGCGCGCTTCCGCGCATTATTGAACGCTTTCGGAAGCCCGGCGGAGGTCTTTTCAGCGAAGGAGAGATCCCTGCGCGAAGTCCCAGGGATTGACGCAGGGGTGGCTTCCTGCATCATCGCCGCGAGAAACAACGGCGATGGCGTGAAGCTTTACGAAGGTGTGCTGCGTTGCAATGCCGCCGTAGTCAGCATTTGGGATCCGGAATATCCCGATATGCTGCGCGAAATTCACGATCCTCCCGCGCTCCTGTTCGTGCGCGGAACTCTGCCGGCACCCGGGGAAACCTGCCTCGCCGTCGTCGGCACCCGGACGCCGAGTCTCTACGGTGTGAAGGTGGCGCATTCGCTCGCGGAAGATCTCGCGCAGCACGGTATTGCGATCGTCAGCGGAATGGCGCGCGGCATTGACACCGCCGCTCATGAAGGCGCACTGCGGGCCGGCGGCAGAACCTTCGCTGTGTTCGGCTGTGGCGTGGATGTGATTTATCCGCGTGAGAATGAGATCCTCGCAAAGAAAATTCTGGCGGCCGGCGGGCTGATATCCGAATCCCTTCCAGGCACTCTTCCGGACAGCGGTCTCTTCCCGCGCCGCAACCGCATCGTCAGCGGTATGTGCCGGGGGACTCTGGTGGTGCAAGGCGGTGAAACCTCCGGAGCTCTGATCACTGCTCGGTGCGCTCTGGAGCAGAACCGCAGTGTGTTCGCCGTGCCGGGCGCGGTGGACAACAAACGCTCGCGCGGACCCCATCTGCTCATCCGGCAGGGTGCCGTGCTGGTGGAAACCGCGGAAGACATCCTGAAGGAATTGGGCCCCGGTTTTCATGAGGATCATTCCAAGGTTCAACCGGTTCACCTTCCGCCGCCGAACGCTTCTGAAGAAAGGGTGCTTGAGAAGCTGACCCGTGAGCCCCGTCACATTGATGAACTGGTGCGGGATCTGGAGTTGCCTGTCGCCGCAGTCTTAGCCGACCTGCTCGGTCTGGAGATGAAAGGTTGGATCGTCCAATCACCCGGCAAGCGCTTTTCGCTGAAAGAGGATTGAAAGGAAGGACATTTTCTCTTGAGTATCGCTGAACGCGTTCCAACCGCTGAAGCGCAGAATCTGCCGGGTTCCAGGCGGAGCGCTCTGGCGAGCTGCCCGCAATATCATCCCGAGACCGTTCGAAAGGCTCTGCGGCGCTGCCTGGATCTGGTCGGTTCATTCGATCGCTCCATCCGCCCGGGGGATGTAGTGCTGCTGAAGCCCAACCTTTTGAGCGCGCGGGAGCCGGAAAAAGCGGTGACGACGCATCCGGAGATCATTGCAGCTGTGGCGGAAATCGCTCGCGACTGCCGAGCGAAAATCATCCTGGCGGACAGCCCGGGCGGCGCGGCGAAGGATCTGCGAGCCTATTGGGAAAAGACCGGCATCCGACGGGTCGCCGATCGTTTCGGAATCGAACTCATTTCTCTGGAAAGCGCGCCCGTGCGAACGTTCGAAGCGCCGGAAGGCTTCATCGCCATCTCGCGCCTGCCCTTCGAAGTGGATCACATCATCAATCTCCCGAAATTGAAGACGCATCAGTTGACGCGGATGACCGGCGCCGTGAAAAATATGTTCGGGGTGGTGCCAGGGTTCCGCAAGGGGGAACTGCACGCCCGAGCCCCGATTCCTGCGCATTTCGCGCGCTTCGTCCTCTCCATCTTCCGCCGCGTCATCCCGTCGTGGAATATCATGGATGCCGTCGTCGCCATGGAGGGAAACGGTCCGTCCTCCGGATCCCCCCGCCATGTCGGCGCCCTGATGGTTTCCAAAGATGCCTTGGCTCTGGACTGCATCGCCGCGAAACTGATCGGCATGGAACCATTTCGACTGCCCATCTTTCAGGCGGCGATTGAAGCCGGGATCTGGCGGGAATCCGGCGAAGAAATCATCCCGTTAGGCGACGAACCGGACGATTTCGTCGTCCCCGACTTCCGGCAGCCGGTGATCAGCCGCATCGAACGCATTCCGCCGTTGATTCATAAAAGTTTAAAGAAGTTGATCTGGATCCGCCCGCGGGCGGACGGCGCGCTGTGCACAACCTGCGGAAAATGCGTGCAGAATTGCCCAGTCCATGCGATGATGTTTAGAAAAGGAGTTCCCAAGATCAATTACGAGCTCTGCATCCGCTGCGGCTGCTGCGATGAGCTGTGCGATGACCGCGCCATCTTTCAGGAAATGTCCTGGCTGGCGAAGTTTTTCGCCTGATCGGCTTCGCTGCTCTGAAACTGCGGGCACGATTTCTGCGGGGTTTGATCTCTGCTCTATCCTTCCGGAGGTGTCATTTTGATGGAAAAAATAAGAGCGGTGGTTCTCTTTGAAGACGATTGCGCCCTGACCCTCGAACCCTTAAGCCTGACGCGTCCGATCTGGGAGCTGCGCTGCGGCTTGCGCACGATGGAAGAGAAGATCAAGGCGCAATTCTCCGGCGTCGCATTCCGCTATGCGGCGCGCGCCTATCTGATGCCGCTGGTGAAAGATGCTTACCGCGCCGGTGAATTCAACCCGGCGGATCTCTTGTGGATCAACGGCGCACTTCTGCCCGGAAAAAACTTTCAGATCTTGAAACAATTGAAACCCGCAGAAGCCGTCCTCGATGAAAATCGCATCTGCGCTTTCCGCGGACTTCCTCCTGCAGACTGGCAGCCAGGAACGGAACTGCCTGCAGGCGGGTATGATAAAATTGAGCGGTCGGACGACGCCGGCACACTGCTGCGCTATCCTTGGCAATGGGTGCGCGCGATGATCTCCGAGAACAATCTGGAAGCCCGCTCGCTGCGGCAACTGGGAACCCACTGCGAGGGGAAGCATGATACGGTCGTCCTCCTCAATGCGGCGGATATCGCCATCGCACCCGGGGGATATATCGCCCCTTATGCAGTGCTGGACGCGGCTTCCGGACCGGTGGTTCTGGATGAAAAAGTGAAAATCGGGGCTCACACGGTCATCGAAGGACCCACTTATATCGGTCCCGGAACTCAGGTTAAGCCGTTTGCCCATATCCGCAGCAGCTGCTTCGGCCCGGAATGCCGCGTCGGTGGAGAAATTTCCGAATCCATCCTGCAGGGGTTCAGCAATAAACAGCATGGAGGCTTTCTCGGAAATTCCTTCCTCGGCGAGTGGTGCAACCTCGGGTCCGGCACGGAGACTTCCAACTTGAAGAACAACTATTCGCCGGTGAAAGTACAAGTGGGGAAAGAGCTGGTGGATACCGGCCAGCTCTTCGTCGGGTTGACGATGGGGGATCATTCCAAGACGGCGATCGGCACCGTCTTGAACACAGGGACGGTCGTCGGTGTGGCGTGCAATATTTACGGCGCGGGTTTTCCACCGCGCTTCATCCCTTCCTTCTATTGGGGCGGCGCGGAAAAGCTGATGAAATATCCTCTCAACCGCACCCTGGAGATTGCAGAGGCAGTGATGTCGCGGCGCGCCCGCCGGCTATCGGAAGAAGAGATTGCAGTGCTGCGCTGGATCCATCAAAACCGCAGCGCTCCGTAACGACGTGAAACACCATACGCAGAGGTGATATCGTGAAGAAGAAACTGTTTGTCGTCGGTTCTCTGGTCATCGTGCTCTCCTTCATCGGTGGAATGAAATTCACCGAGAATATCTGGGCGGCGGGCAAGAGCATCTACGAGCAGGTGAATCGTTTCGCATATGTCATGCAGCTGGTTCGCGATAAATACGTCGAAGAACCGGATATGAATAAACTGGTGGACGGCGCCATCGAAGGGATGCTGGAGCAGCTGGATCCGCATTCCGTTTATATCTCCGCCGAAAACCAGAAAGAAATCTCTGAGCAGTTCCGGGGGGAATTTGAAGGGATCGGCATCTCCTTCGCCATCCAGAATAAGATGCTGATCGTCATCAGCCCCATCCCGGGCACACCTGCAGATCGGCTCGGCTTGCGTTCCGGGGATCGGATCGTCAAAATTGACAATGTCTCCACCTACGGCATCACCAACGAAGAAGTGTTCAAGAAGCTGCGGGGACCCAAAGGGAGCACGGTCGCTATCACGGTGCAGCGCCCGGGAATGGATGAACTGCTCGATTTCACCATCACACGCGACACTATCCCGATTCACAGCATCGAGACCGCCTTCATGCTGGATCCGCAGACCGGATACATTCTGGTCAATCAGTTCACTTCCAATACCGATGATGAGCTGAATCAGGCGCTGAAAAAGCTGAGCGATCAAGGAATGAAACAGCTCCTGCTGGATCTGCGGGGGAATTCCGGCGGGTACTTGCAACAGGCGGTGCGCGTCTTGAGCGAGTTCATCGGCGGCGAAAAGCGCCTGGTCTTCACGCGCGGACGCAGCGCCGATTCCGAAAAATCGTATTTCGCCCCGGCGAAAGCCCCCTATGAAAAGCTGAACATCATCGTGCTGGTGAATCACGGCAGCGCTTCCGCCTCGGAGATCGTCGCCGGTGCGATTCAGGATCTGGACCGAGGTCTGGTCGTCGGTGAACGCACTTTCGGGAAGGGGTTGGTTCAGCAAGCTTTCGAACTGGGCGATGGTTCCGTCGTTCGAATCACCACGGATCGCTACTACACGCCCAGCGGTCGCCTGATTCAGCGCCCCTATGAACAAGGCACGGTGGAATACTATCAGGAAGGATACTCCGACGATGAAAGCGACAGCGTACACGCCGCCGAACCGGACAGCTTAAAGGAAGTTTTCACCACCTCTAAAGGCAGAAAAGTCTATGGCAGCGGAGGAATTACGCCGGATGTAAAAGTCGCCTCCACGTACTTGACCGCATACGGAGCCCGCTTGCTGCGGGATCGGATCTTCTTCGAATACGCGGATCGCTACGCCGCGGCTCACCCGGAGCTGAAAAAGGATTGGGAGAGCTTTCGCCGGGATTATCAGCCGACGGATCAAATGATGAAAGAGCTGGCGGATCTGGCGGCGAGCAAGGGCATCGAATTCAAAGAAGAGAGCTTTAAGAAGGATCTCGACTTCTTCCGCCTGGCGACGAAAGCCGAATTGGCTCAGATCTTCTGGAACAGCCGCGATTATTACTACCAGGTTCGCGCTCGCGGCGACAATCAGATCACGACAGCGCTGGGTCTCTTCGATCAAGCGAGGAGCATCGCCGGGCTGTGACACCCCGCACGCTTGAATGAGCATATTATCACAAACACAAAAAAAAACGTTTGACTTTGCCGCAAAAATTTGTTAAGTTGACAGCCGATAATCATCACTGAACGCAATCTGGTTTCTCAAGCAGGAGGAACGTACAACATGGTAAAAATGTTCTTGGATGGCGGCGTATTTATGTGGCCGATCTTAGGGACGCTGGTCCTGGGCATTATGTTCTCCCTGGAGCGGCTCTGGACGCTGAGCCGCGCTTCGGTCAACACGCGAAAGTTCATACAATCCATCCGTCAAGCGATTGCCGAGGGCGGCACCCGGAAAGCGGAAGAAGTCTGCGCCAATACCCGCGGACCGGTCGCCGCTATCTTTCACGCCGGTTTGATGCGCGCCGATAAAGGTCTGGAATATGTGGAAAAATCCATCATGACCGCCGGCTCCATCGAAATGGCGTTTCTCGAGAAGAATTTGGTCTGGTTGGCGACAGTCGTCGCCGTGGCGCCGATGCTCGGATTCCTCGGAACCGTATCCGGCATGATCAACGCATTCGATAATATCGCCAAAGCCAACGATATTTCGCCCGCCATCGTCGCCAGCGGCATCTCGGAAGCTCTGCTGACCACTCTCTTCGGGCTGGTCGTCGCCATCATCATACAAATCTTCCATAATTACTTCGTTTCCCGCATTGACAAGCTGGTCATTGATATGGAAGAAGGATCGGTGGAGTTCATTGACGCCCTGGCGGACCTGGGGAAGAAGCAGAGCCCCCCCGACGCTAAATAATGCGGTTTATCTTCGGATGACGGAATGATCTCAGAAAAGAAAAAGAAGCGCTCCGCTGAAATCCCATCGGCGTCTCTGGCGGATATCGCCTTCCTGTTGTTGATCTTCTTCCTGGTCACCACCACGATGGACCTGGACAAAGGGATCAATCTGACTCTGCCGGAAAAAGGCGGCGAGGAAGTCAAGATCAAGAAAGGGAACATCTCCAATCTTCTGGTCAATGCCTCCGGGCAGGTCCTGTTGGATGATGAACCCATCGCGATCTCCGCGATCAGCGACGCCCTGAAGAAAAAAGTGGAAGAAAAAGGCTACGACAACGAGGGGAAGCCCAATCTGATCGTCTCGATTAAGACCGCGCGCGAAACGGATTACGATACCTATATCCAGGTGCTGGATCAAGTCAAGCTCTCCGGTACGACAAAAATATCCATCGCCGAACCGGAAAAATAGCCTTGTTCCATTCACCGGTATTTAGGTCACATGATATTCGCTCGACGTGGTTCCGATTTCAGCGCGGATGAGAGAGCCCTATGAAATTCGAAAAAAAAGAACGCGCCGGCGCCGCCATCCCGATGGCTTCTCTGCCCGATATCGTGTTCCTGCTGCTGATCTTCTTTATGGTCAGCACCGTCTTCAAAGAGTATCGCGGTTTGCCGATCCTCGTGCCGGCGGCGAAATCCACGGAAAAAGTCGAAGCCAAAAGGAATATCGCCTATGTCTGGGCAGATAAGAACAACCGGATCTCGATTGACGATAAAATCGTCCCCTTAAACGTCATCTCCCAGGTCATCGGCGAAAAGTTCGCCGCCAACCGCCGACTGATCATTTCCTTGAAGATAGACAAGGAAGTAAAGATGGGATTGGTCAGCGATATCCAGGAACAGTTGCGGGACGCGTACGCGTTGCGCGTGAATTACTCCACTCGCTTTAAATAGGCAAGAATATGCCGAGGAAAAACCCCAAAGCGGATCTCCGCCTGCAATACCCGCGGGTCCTCGAAACGGCTCTGATCATCACGTTATTGCTGCTGACGTTGATGTTCATTGCATCCAAGCAATTCGTCATCAAAGCCAAACAGACCCGCGTGGAGGAGGCCGTCATCAAAGTGGAAGACATCCCCATCACCCAGCAGATTAAAAGACCTCCGCCTCCGGCTCGGCCCACGATCCCTATCGAATCTGATGAGCCGAACATCGAAGAGGACCTCACCATTGACGATACGGAATGGAGCATCAGCGATGAGCCTCCGCCGCCTCCGCCCCCTAAATCCGAAGAAGAAATCGTGGACTTTTTCGCCATCGAGGAAAAGCCGGAGTTGATCGGCGGAGCGCAAGCCATCTATGATTTTATTCAGAAGAATAATCTGTTCCCGAAAATGGCGCAAACGGCGGGAGTCGGCGGCATCGCGATCATCCAGTTCGTAGTGGATGAAACCGGAAAACCGGTCAATATCACTGTTTTCCAGGAACGTCCAGAAGGATTGGGTTTCGGCGAAGCCGGAGTCAAAGCCATTTCCGCTATGAAATTCAAGCCCGGCAAGCAGAGAGATCGTTTCGTGAAGGTGAGAATGCAGCAGACCATTCGCTTTGAAGTGAAATGACGATAAAAGTATATGAAATGAAAGCCGCGTCCTTTTCCAGGACTGCGGCTTTCTTATTTCCCGCCGATTTTCATTTGGCGACTCGCAGCTCCTCCTCCAAGAGCTGCTTGCGATACAGATCCGCATATCGTCCTCCGCGGACAATCAGCTCCGCATGCGTCCCGCGCTCGATGATCTCCCCGCCCTCCATCACGATGATTTGATCCACCCATTGTAAGGTTGAGATACGATGTGCCACGACGATGACGGTTCTCCCTTTTAAGTAAGGTCGCAGTCTCTCTAATATGCCGGCTTCCGTCTGAGTATCCACCGAGGAAAAGCAGTCATCCAGTATGAGGATGCTCGGATCCGCCGCCAGCGCTCGGGCGATGCCGGTGCGCTGTTTCTGACCGCCCGAAAGCGTGATCCCTCGTTCGCCCACCCAGGTCTCGTAACCCGCAGGAAAAGCATCCACATCGGCGCTTAAATGGGCGATCTCCGCTGCTTCGCGCATTTTGCTGAGCGGCAAATCCGGATTCACGAAGAGGATATTCTGCTGCAGAGGCTCGCTGAACAAAAAGCTCTCCTGCGGAACAACCGCCACATCGCGGCGCAGAACTTCGAGGCGGATGTCGCGGATGTTGACGCCGTCAATCAGCAGTTCCCCGGAGGTCACCTCGTAGAGTCTCGGAATCAAGGCGGCGAGGCTCGATTTTCCGGAACCGATTTGACCCACGACGCCCAGGGAAGAGCCGACGGGAATATGCAGGTCAATGTCCTTCAATGCGGGGGTTGTGGTTCCAGGATATCGGAATCCCACCTTTTTGAAAGTGATCTCTCCGCGCAATTTCTCAATTGGAGCGGCGGCATCTTGATTCTGAATTTCCGGATCCGTATTCATTATCTTGTGGATGCGCTGCAGCGACGCGGCGCCGCGTTGATACAGGTTCAGCACCCAGCCCACGGCGATCACCGGCCAGGCGAGCACCGCTACGTACGCGCTGAAAGCCACGAAATCCCCTAGGCTCATCGCCCCGGTGATGATGGCTTTGCCTCCCAGATAGAGGACAATCGCCATGCCGACCCCGAAGGCGGAGTAAAAAAACGGAATCATCAATGCCTGCAGCTGCACCAGCTTCATCGAAGAGGCGATATACTGTTCGTTCAGTTTGCGAAATAGATCCCCTTCGGGTATTTCCTGACAGTACGAACGCACCACCCGCACGCCGGAGAGGTGTTCCTGGATCATGGCGTTCAGTTCGCTGTAGTTTTCCTGCGACCGCAGGGAATAATAGTGGATCTTCTTCGCCAGATAGTAGATCAACACGGACAAGATCGGCGCCAGCGCCAAGACAGCGAGCGTCAGCGGAACGGAGAGCGCAATCATCAAACTGAGCGAAAAAACCGCAGTCAGAATCGTATCGAGCGAATACATGATAGCCGGTCCCACGATCATCCGCACCGCTTCGATGTCGGAAGTGGCGCGAGTCATCAGGTCTCCGGTCTGTTGGCGGTCGTAAAAAGAGGGCGAGAGGCGTTCGAGATGCGCAAAGTATCCCACCCTCAGATCGTACTCGATGTGCCGGGAGATCGAAACGATGATTTTGCGCATCCAATAGCGGAACAATCCCGCGATCAATGCGATCACCACGATGAAAAAGGAGTAATAGTAGATTTTCGAACTGGTGACGCCCGCCTGCAGGTCCTGGATGGCGTATTTGAGCACCCAGGGTCCCAGAGCGCCTACGGCGTTCGTCGCCAGGATGCTCAGGATTCCACGGAAGAACTGCTTGCGGTAGGGGCGCAGATAAGGGAGTAAGCGGCGCGCAACTTCGGCGAAATTCCAGAGCGGTTCCCCCTGAGGCGATCCGCCCGCGCCGCCCCGTTTCCCGCCGGATGCTGCTCCGATCTTAGGTAACATAGGAGGTGCAGATTATGAACAAGCGCGATACTTGTAATGCGCGGCGCAGGCGCCTTCTTCCGATACCATGCACGCGCCGATCGGATGCACGGGTGTGCAGACGGCGCCGAACAAATTGCATTCTTCTGGCTTCAGCGCACCCCGGATCACTTCGCCGCAGGAGCAGCCGGGTTGTTCGCGCGACGGTTCGACTTCCACCGCAAGGTTCGCCGCGTCGTAGTCGCGGAACCCCTCTTTCAGAAATAAACCGCTGCCGGGAAGTTCACCTAGTCCCCGCCATACCGCGTCGCCGGCTTCGAATACTTGCTCTATGATCCTCTGCGCGCGGAGGTTGCCGCTCTCGCGGACGCAGCGGCTGTATTGAATCTCAACAGCGCAGCGTTCTTCCCGCATCTGCCGGATCAACATCAGAATGCTCTGCAGAATGTCCGTCGGTTCAAAACCGGAAACGACGCCTCGAACGCGATATTCTCTAGTCAAGAAATTAAACGCTTTCGATCCGGTGATCGCCGAAACGTGCCCGGGGAGCAGCAATCCGTCGAGCCTATGTTCGCCGGATGCGATCATGCGCAGCGCCTGCGGCATCGTCTTTAATGCGGAGAGAATGCGGAAATTGGACAGTCGTTCAACGCGAGCCGACTGAACAGTTGCGGCGATGGTGGGGGCGGTCGTCTCGAACCCGATCGCGAGAAAGATGATGGTTTTTTCCGGATGCGCGCGTGCGATATCCAGCGCGTCGCGCGAAGAATAGACGATGCGGATATCGCCGCCGCGGGCTCGTTCCATCTGCAGATCCGACGAGGACCCGGGGACGCGAAGCAAATCCCCGAAAGTCACGATCACATTTTCAGGGTTGCGGGCGAGAGCCACGGCGCGATCCAGATACGTATTCGGCGTTACGCAGACCGGGCAGCCGGGTCCCGAAATCAGTTCTACGGAATTCCCCAGAAGATGCGGCAAACCGTAGCGCCAGATGGCCATCGTATGACCCCCGCAGACTTCCATAAAACGAAAACGCCGCCGGCCTGCGAGTCGGTGGATTTGTTCCAGCAGCGCTTGCGCCGTCTCGCGCCTGCGGAATTCCGCACCGGCGATCATTCTTCCGGTTCCGCTTCGATGCGGCGGAAAAGATCAAGGGTGTTCCGCGCCTCTTCCGGCGACAGCTTCTCAATGGCATATCCGGCATGGACGATGAAATAATCGCCTACTGCGGCGTCCTCCATCAAATCCAACCCGATCCGCCGCTGCACACCGCCGGCTTCGACTATTCCGGTGTTGCCATCCATCTCTATCAATTTCATTGGAATCGCGAGACACATCGCCGTTCCTTGATGTTTGAGTTTGGTTTCCTGAGTTTCAACTCTGCGAGGGGGGAGACAGATCCAGCAGGGGTTCTCGGCATTGCAACGCTTTTCGCCGCGCGGTCGTCGCCATGCGGTGATCGTGTCGTGGATGGATGGGCTAAACCGGCGGAGAAGTGCGCTCGGTTCCGGCGCGGAAGATCCATCGGTTGCAGATGAAATAATTGGCGACGGCGCCTAAACCGATGCCGATCAACAGAGCCAATTTATCCCAGACGGCGAAGAGACGCGTTTCGATGTATTGATTCAGAAGCTGCACCGACATAGCGACCAGTCCGCTGGATATATGGAAACCCGCCATTCGAGCCAGATAAATGCTGATGCCGCCGCGGCGCCGGTCGCGAAATGTCCAAAGCTCATTCCAGATGAAATTGTTCAGGATGGACAGTTCGATTGCCAATGCCAGCGACAACAGGTCGTAGATGCCGGCCCAATCATGCAGTATGACGTAGAAACCGAAATTCACCACGATTCCGCTGAACCCTACGACGCCGAAGCGGAGAAATCGCCTGTAATCCCCCATGATCCTGAGATCAGCCTCCCATTAGAAGCCTTTTGCGCTGCCGTTGCAGACGGCTTATATGACGAATAATGTACGGAAATCGCGCCTGAAATACAAGGGAAATTGGGACAAACCTGCGCACGGAAGGCTTTGTGGCTTTCCTTCGGATTTTGCCTCTATAGATAAAAAAGGTGCCTCAAAGAATCCCTTGAGACACCGAACGTCGTCGGAACGTTTGATGGTGACGGGTTACTTATACGCTACTTCTTGCTGGGAAGAATGCGAAAGACTTCCGTGCCGCCTTTAGGCTTGCACAGATCGCAGATCGCTTTCCCTTTCAAGGCGCGGCGGCCGTTCTTCAAAGTGATTTCTCGGACATCGTGCAATTCGCGCGTCTGCTTGCAGCGAACGCAAAAACCGGTTACTTTTTCAGCCATTGGGCGATCCTCCTTTTGGGTGAGGGTGTGACTGCCAGACGTGACTGTCAGGGTGTGGGCTTAAGGATGAAAATTTCAAATTCAGCCGTAATATAGTGCCGCTTAAAATTTTATGCAAGCAAAATATCAAGAATTTACAAATTACTCGTTTTTCGATGTTTTTTATTATCAAATAGATGAAAAAACACTTCGGTTCCCGATCTGCGAAGGCACCGCCGGTTTGAAAATCAGATTCTTTCAGCAGGCATCGTGCAGGAGTCTGGAATCCGCAGTTCTTTGCGCAAATAAGCCGCAGTGTACGATTCCTTCACCGCCGCAACCTCATCGGGTGTTCCCGTCGCGATAATTCTCCCCCCTTCATCGCCGCCTTCCGGTCCCAGGTCAATGATGTAATCCGCGGTCTTGATCACATCCAGATTATGCTCGATGACCAAGACGGTGTTGCCCTTGTCCACCAGTTCCCGCAGCACGGAAAGCAGCATACGAATATCCGCGAAATGCAACCCCGTCGTCGGTTCGTCCAGAATATAGAGCGTGTTGCCGGTCTGCACTTTGGATAACTCCGCCGCCAGTTTCACGCGCTGAGCTTCGCCGCCGGATAGGGTGGTCGCCTGCTGACCTAAGTGGATGTAGCCCAAACCCACGCGCACCAGCGTTTCCAGTTTGCGGCGGATCAGTGGAATCGCTGAGAAGAACTCCAGAGCTTCCTCCGCCGTCATATCCAGAACGTCGGCGATGGATTTTCCCCGCCATTTGATTTCCAGCGTTTCGCGGTTGTATCGCTTGCCCTTACAGATCTCGCACGGGACATAAACATCCGGCAGAAAGTGCATCTCGATCTTGATGATCCCATCTCCCTGACAGGCTTCGCAACGTCCACCTTTCACATTGAAGCTGAACCGGCCCGGCTTGTAGCCGCGGATCTTCGATTCCTTCAGTTCCGCATATAAGTCCCGGATCGCGGTAAAGACGCCGATGTAGGTCGCGGGATTGGACCTCGGTGTCCGCCCTATGGGCGCCTGGTTGATGTTGATGACCTTGTCAATATTCTCCAGCCCTTCCAGTTCTCGATACGGCAGCGGCAGGTCGCGGGATTTGTAGAATTTCCGGCAGAGCGCGGCGTAGAGAGTCTCGTTGATCAGAGTGGACTTCCCCGATCCGGATACTCCCGTCACGCAGACGAAGCAGCCCAGCGGGATCTGCAGATTCACCGATTTGAGGTTGTTGCCGGTGGCGCCCCGCAGAGTGATTTTGCGGCCGTTGCCCGGGTTGCGCCGCTTCGGCACCTCGATCGTCTCGATCCCCGCCAGAAACCGCCCCGTGATGGAGGCGGGATTCGCCTTGATTTCTTCCGGTGTCCCGTAAGCCACGACTTCGCCGCCGTGCTGTCCCGCTCCCGGACCCAGATCCACCACCACGTCCGCCGAAGTGATCATCTCCCGATCGTGTTCCACCACGACGATAGTGTTGCCCAAATCCCGAAGATGCTGCAAGGTGTCAATCAGCCGGCGGTTGTCGCGTTGATGCAATCCGATTGAAGGTTCATCCAGGATATAGAGCACCCCGACCAGCTGCGACCCGATCTGCGTCGCCAGACGAATCCGCTGCGCTTCCCCGCCTGAAATCGTCCCCGCGGATCGGTCCAGCGTGAGATAATCCAGTCCCACATCCACCAGAAACTGCAGGCGGGATCGAATCTCTTTTAGCACTTGGTGAGAAATCGTGCGTTCGCGTTCGGTCAATTGCAATCGGTCGAAGAAGCGCAGAGCATCTCGGATGGAAAGCTGAGTCACCTCGATGATGTTGCGTCCGTTGATCCGCACCGAGAGCGCTTCCGGTTTCAGGCGGTAGCCGTTGCAGGTGGAGCAGGGCAGAGCGCTCATAAAGGACTCGATCCACTCGCGCACACCGGTGGAATTGGTCTGCCGATATCGCCGCTTCAAATTCGGGATGATCCCCTCCCAGCACCCCGTGTATTCCCAAGCGCCTCTGCCGTTGCGGTGCGTCAGACGAAAGTAGATCTCGTCCCGCCCCGAACCATAGAGCGCGATCTGACGAGCCGTTTCCGAAAGTCGTTCGAAGGGTTCATCCAATGAGAAACCGTAGTGGCTGGCGACGTTCTCCAGCATGCGCAGAAAAATCGTCTCGTTCCAGCCGCTTAGAGTGGCGATGGCGCCCTGGCGGATGCTTAGCGCCGGATTCGGCACAATCCGCTGCGGATCTATCTCCAGCGTCTGCCCCAAGCCCGAACAGGTCGGACAGGCGCCGTATGGACTGTTGAAGGAAAAACTGCGCGGCGTCAGCTCTTCGTAGCTGATGCCGCAGTCGGGGCAGGAGTAGTGTTCCGAGAAGAGCGTCTGCGATCCATTCTGCGCGTCTATGATGACCAAACCCGAAGCGAGCTGGAGAGCCGTTTCGATCGAATCCGTCAGGCGCGGCCGCAGATCTCCCTCGACGGTCAGCCGATCCACCACGACTTCGATCGTGTGCTTCTTGTTCTTGTGGAGGCGGATTTCTTCATCCAGCGAGCGGATTTCCCCGTCAATCCGGACTCGGAGATATCCGTCGCGCCGCAGATTCTCGAAAATCTCCCGGTATTCCCCTTTCCTGCCTCGCACAATGGGCGCCAACACCTGAAACCGCGTGTCGGCTGGCAGTTCCAACACGCGATCCACGATCTGCTGCACCGATTGGCGTTCGATGAGACGGCCGCATTGATAGCAGTACGCCGTCCCGATGCGGGCGTAAAGCAGGCGCAGGTAATCGTAAATCTCCGTCACCGTGGCGACGGTGGAACGCGGGTTGCGGTGCGTGGATTTCTGTTCGATGGAGATCGCCGGCGACAATCCCTCGATAAAATCCACATCGGGCTTCTCCATCAACCCGAGGAATTGCCGCGCGTAAGAGGAGAGGGATTCCACATAGCGTCGCTGCCCTTCGGCGTACAGCGTATCGAACGCCAGAGATGACTTGCCCGATCCCGAAATGCCGGTGATCACGATCAGGCGGTTTCGGGGAAGCGTCAGATCAATGTTCTTGAGGTTGTGTTCGCGGGCGCCTTTGATGATGATGGCGTCGGCTGGATGAAACGAATCCATAGAAACTGCTAAGAATCTTTAAACCTTTAATATACAAAAAATGTCTTATCAATGCAACTTTGCGTCCAATTAAGTGCGATGAATTCCCAGTATCCTTTTAGAGCAAGAACGGAATCGCCGAAGAATCGCCTTGACTTTCAAACCGGAAATCATTACTTTACAAGAAAGCTGCGATCAGGTCGGAGTTCAGCGTGAGAAGGACTCATTTTCAATTTTTCGCCTGCTTCCTCGTGCTCTCGGCTCAAGCCGCAACGGCGCATGAAATCGTCGGCGAAGTGAACGTCTCTTTGATTGAACCGTATGAGCGCCTTGCTCCGGGGTTCGTCGGCACATTCCGCCCCGATTTTTTCGCCTGGCGGCGCTTTTCCCTGGGCGCTGGATTGGGCTTGCACATCTCCAGCCGCTACCAGTATGAAATCACGGATCCGAAGCCGATCACCGGCATCACCGGCAAGGAAGGCTGGTATTACTTCAACGAGAATTTCATCGAATCCTCCATCTTCGACTTTTTCGCAGAAGCGGCTTGGAGATTCCTCGGAAAAGACGAAGATGCCCGATGGTCAGGCTGGTTGACCCTGAACGCCGGCATGGCGGTCAGCGCCGCATCTCGGTCCGCGTACCAAACTCAATATGAGGAATCCGGCGACTCGTTGATATCCTATGCGCAATACTCGCTGACTTATAAGACCATTTACCGCACGGATGCGTATCTCGCGCCCGGCATCACTATCGGCGTCAACAAATTCATCATCGGATACCGACACTGGCTCTATTTCGATGAGAGCGCCATCGAGCGCGGCAAACCCGCCAGGCTCAGCGGAACCTTGCGCCTCGGTTACCGGTTTACCTGGTAGATCCATCGGAGAACGACATGAAAAAGATCGCGATGCTGGTTCTTTGGATCCTCTACGCTGCCGCGGTTTCTGCGCAGGAAGGATCCCGCGCCCCCGATTTCACCCTGCAGGATATGGACGGCAAGGTCTTCAAATCCGCCGACTATATCGGTAAACAGCCGATGTTGATTGATTTCTGGGCGACCTGGTGCAACCCCTGCAAAGTCGAGTTGCCGCATCTGGATGCCATTTATAAAAAATACGAGAAGCAGGGATTGATCTTTTTAGCGATTTCCGAAGACAGTCCGCGCAGCATTTCCAAAGTGAAACCCTATGTGAAGTCGAAGAATTTCGCGGCGACGATTCTCCTGGATCCGGATGGGCAGGTTCTGAAGAAGTTCTTCGGGGAAGGCACCCTTCCTTACACGATTCTGATCAACCGGGAAGGCAAGATTGTCCGCACCTTCACCGGGTATGTGCCGGGACAGGAAGCGGATATCGAGAAGATGGTAGCGGATCTGCTTAGCAAAGCCGTCGAAACGACGACGGAGAGTCAATCCCGCTGATTCAACTGGATCATAAATGACGAGAGCAGGCGATGAGTCTGCTCTTTTTGTGTGGATTTCTTATAGTTACAGAGATCTGCGCTGCTTCCGTTCCAGGCGCGCTTTCCTGCGCTCCGCCGCCTCTTCGAAGCGGCGCTTTTCTTCTGCGGTTTGGGGAAGGAGCGCTGGGATGGGGGCGGGTTTGCCTTGATCATCCAGCGCCACAAAGGTTAAGTACGCCGACGCAGTGTGTTTCACCTCGCCGCTGACGGTATCTTCGGAAAAGACCTTGACTCCGACTTCCAGAGAGGTGCGGAAGGCGCGGTTGACCGAAGCCTTTAAGACGATGATGTTGCCGACCTTAATTGGGGAGTGGAAAGACAACGAATCCACTTCAACCGTGACGACGGGACGGCGGGTATGGCGCCGTGCGGCGATTGCGCCGGCGATGTCTATCAGGTGCATCACCTTCCCGCCCAGAATGTTCCCGAACGTATTGGCGTCGTTGGGCAAAACCAATTCCGTCATCTCCACCTGAGACTCTCGAACCGGCTTTGCGGGCAGGCTGGTTTCCGTCGTCATATCAGAGTCACAGTGTCGTGTTTGGGTCGAAATTTTCGAGGTAATATCGAATCCGTTGCAGGAATTGATCGCCTAGGGCTCCGTCCACAATCCGATGGTCGTACGAGATGCTCAGATAGAGCATGGAACGCACTGCAATCGCATCGCCTTCGATCACCACGGGGCGCTTTTTGACGGCTCCGATGCCCAGGATGGCGACATTGGGCTGATTGATGATCGGAGCGCCGAAGATGTTGCCGAAGACGCCGAAGTTAGTCAGCGAGAAAGTCGAACCTGTGACATCGTCCGGGCTTAAACGCTTGTTGCGCGCGCGAACCGATAAATCATTCGCCGCTCGCGCCAAGGCCAGCAGGTTCATTCCGTCTGCACCCTTGATCACAGGGACGATCAGACCGCCGCTTTCCAGCGCCACCGCGATGCCGATGTTGATGTAGTGCTTGAGGATGATGTTCTCGCCGTCTACGGAAGAATTCACCAGCGGAAATTCTTTCAGCGCCTTCACGGAGGCTTCGATGATGATGGGCGTAATGGTGAACTTGAAGCCTTCCCGCGCTTCAAATGATTGCTTCACCTTTTCCCTGAAATTTACGACCCGGGTCATGTCCACTTCCGCCACGGAGAAGACGTGCGGAGCCGTAAATTTGGACTTGACCATATGTTCCGCGATGCGGCGGCGCATAATATCCATCGGGATGATCTCTTCCCCTCTGCCGGGGATCAGCGAAGGCGCCGGCTTGGCGGCAGCGATTGGCGGGGCTTTTTCTACGGACGGAACCGCAGGTTTCGGCGGCTGTGCCGGCGCCGCGCCTCCTTTTCGCTTCGCGAGATAGTTCAGCACGTCTTCTTTGGTGACGCGCCCGCCCGTGCCGCTGCCTTCGATGGCGTCCAGCTCCGCATCGGAGATCCCCTCTTCCTGCGCGATCTTCTTCACCAGCGGCGAATAGAATTTCGGCTTCGCCTTCGTCTCCGCCCGCTCTTCTTCATGATGTGCGCGAATGACTTTCACCTCGCCCGCTTCGGCGCCGTAGGCGACGTGCTCCTCTTCCTTCTTTGCGGGTTCTGCCGCCGGTGCAGCTTCCGCCGCTTTTTTAGGGGCTCCAGGCTTTTCGACTTTTGCCTGCGCCACTTCGGTTTCAATCACGGCGATCGGCTTGCCGATCCCGATGGTCTCACCTTCCTGAGCCAGAATTTCCACCAGGATCCCTGCAGCCGGTGACGGAATCTCAGAATCCACCTTGTCGGTGCTGATTTCCAAGATGTCCTCATCTCTCTGCACCGGATCGCCGATCTTCTTCAGCCACTTTACGATCGTCCCTTCGGCGACGGATTCGCCTAATTGAGGCATATTCACGTTGACGCGCATTGTGTTGACTCCTCTGCGAAAAATGCTGATAGGGGGATGCGTCGGATTCCGAGGCTACTCCGAACCGATTTCGCCGCCGGACAACGCCTGATCCGTATAAATGCGCGCCTGTACTTCTTCCAGTTGGCGCTGCAGATTCTGTTTGTGGGTCAGCTCCTCTTCCGCGAGCCGGCGGAAGAGCTCTCTGTCCGCCTTCTGGCAGGCGCGCTGGTGAGCCATCATATAGAAATCATAAGAGGATGCCTCGCGCCGAATCGCCATCTCCAAGATTTCTTTGATGGAAGTCAGCTCGCCAACATCATCGCTCAAGGTCTTTAAATCGCGAAGTGCATCGGTCCTCATTTCCGCCTCTCTTGTAAATCATTTCACGAATTTGCGTCGCACATCCCATTTATTATTGAAGCATCTTTCAGCTTATGAATCGCCTTACTTCTATCTGACCCGTTCCGGCTTGATTTTACAGGCTTGGAAGGGGAAGAAGTCCGTGCGGGACGCTTAATACGCGAGCAATTCGCGCAGGGTTTTCAAGACTTTCTCCTTATTAGGGAGGAAGTACTCTTCCAGCACCGGCGCGTAGGGTACGGGCGTATCCAGAGATGCGATCCTCTTGATGGGCGCGTCCAGATATTCGAATCCGTGTTCGGCGATGTGCGCCGCCCATTCGCCGGCGAGCCCGCCGGTCAGCGTATCTTCGTGAAGCAGCAGCACTCGGTTGCATCGCCTCACGGAATCGAGGATGAGTTCCTTGTCGTAGGGCAGCAGGCTGCGCAGATCCACGACTTCGATTTCGATGCCTTCCTGCGCCAGTTCTTCCGCGGCTTCCAAAGCGACGTGCACCATGGCGGCGTAGGTGATGATCGTAGCGTCCCGTCCTTTGCGCTTGATCTCGCCCTTTCCGATCGGGACGATGAAATCGCCTTCCGGCACATCCTCCTTGATGCGGCGGTACAGATACTTGTGTTCGAAATACAGCACTGGGTTGTTATCTCGAATCGCCGCTTTCAGGAGCCCTTTGGCGTCATACGGCGTCGAAGGCGCGACGACTTTCAAGCCTGGTGTATGCACAAACCAGGCTTCGTGGTTTGTGGAATGAAAAGGTCCGCCGTGGACATTCCCGCCGCTGGGACCGCGGATCACCATCGGCACTTTGAACCCGGATCGGTAATGCATTTTGGCGCAGACGTTCACCACCTGATTGAATCCCGTCGTGATGAAGTCCATAAATTGCATCTCCGCCACGGGACGAAAGCCTGCCATCGCGGCTCCGGCGGCGACGCCGATGATCGCCGATTCCGACAGCGGCGTATCCATAATGCGTTCCGGTCCGAACTCCTCCAGAAAACCCTTCGTCACGCGGAAAGCGCCGCCGTAGATGCCGATGTCTTCGCCCAGCAGGAATACGTCCGGATCCCGGTGCAGCTCTTCCCGCAGCGCATCGCTGATCGCCTGAATGTAAAAAATCTCCGCCATATCATTACCATCGCTTATTACGCATGAATTCGTGGTTCAGTTTAAGTAGTGGTTTGATGAGAGTTCCGTCGTCCGAGGTTTAGTCCGCATATACGTCTTCCGCCGCGGATTCCGGTCTCGGATCGGGGCTCGCTTCCGCTTCCTGCACCGCCTGGTCTATCTCCGCCTCGATCTGCGCGTCCAAATCCTCTTTCGACTTTTTCGTGAGCCAGCCTTTCTTCATCAAGAACGCCTCGTAGCGTTGAATAGGATCGCGTTTC